>NZ_JAUBVX010000032.1:0-76376 GCF_036706065.1 Microcoleus sp. A2-C3
GACTAATGACTAATGACTAATGACTAATGACTAATGACTAATGACTAATGACTAATGACTAATGACTAATGACTAATAACCAATGACTAATAACCAATGACTAATAACCAATGACTAATGACTAATGACTAATGACTAATGACTAATGTTAACTGTTAACTGTCAACTGTCAACTGACTAATTTGTTCGATCGGCATTTCCATGATAAATTCGGCTCCGTGGCCCGGTGCAGAGACGCAACTCAGCATTCCGCCGTGCTCTTGGAGCACTTTGTAGGAAATTGACAGGCCTAAACCAGTACCTTTGTCGGCGGGTTTGGTGGTGAAAAAAGCCTCGAATAACTGCTGGCAAACTTCTTCTGGCATACCGGGGCCGTTATCAGAAATCCGAATGATAGCCTTGGAGTTTTGGTATTCTGTCCTAATTTTAATTTTGCTGCGGTTAGCTTTGGCTTCGGCAATGGATCGTCGTGCGTTGTATTCCTCGATCGCATCGATCGCATTTCCGATCAAATTCATAAACACCTGATTGATTTTACCCGAATAGCATTCAACCAAAGGCAAATTTCCATAGTCCTTAATCACCGCAATTTCGGGATAGTTGCCGTGCGCCCTCAACCGGCTTTGCAGGATTAGTAGCGTCCCTTCAATGCCTTCGTGTAGATTAACCTTGCTCATTTGAGAATCGTCTTTGCGAGAGAAATTTCTGAGTGAGCGCACAATTTCCCGAATGCGATCGGCTCCAATCTGCATCGAAGACATCGCTTTCGGCAAATCTTCTAACAGAAACTCTAGCTCGATATCCTCAATTTTATCTTGAATTGATACTGGTGGCTGCGGGCAGTATTGCTGGTACATATCGAGTAAATTCAGCAAATCTTCCGTATAGTGGCCGACGTGGACGAGATTGCCACAGACGCTGCTAACGGGATTGTTAATTTCGTGAGCAACACCGGCTACCATTTGACCGAGGGTAGACATTTTTTCAGTGTGAATTAATACTGCTTGAGTTTGTTGCAATTCGTGCAAAGTATGTTCAAGCTGAAGTTTTTGTTGGGTTAACTCTGTTTGCGATCGCAGCAAAGCTTCTTCGCTGCGTTTTTGGTCGGAAATATCAGTAATTAACCCTTCCAAAGCGATCAATTGTCCTGAGTCGGAAAACACTCCCAAACCTTGCTCCCAAACCCATTTTAATTCGCCGTTTTTAGCAGTAATTCGGTAATTTAACTGATAGGGTCGATTTTCTTTCAGGGCAACTTCCACGGCATTACAGAAGATTTCGCGATCGTCTGGGTGTGTCAATTCCGAGAGAGAAACTTGCCTGGTACCGATAAATTCTTCGGGAGAATAGCCGGATATTTGATAGCAACCTTCGCTGACAAACTCCATACTGCGATCGGCATCATTGCGAAAACGATAGGCCATCCCCGGCAAATTGCTCATCAGCGTGGATAAGGCCCGCTGGCTTTCCCGTAGGGCTTCTTCTGCGTGTTTGCGATCGGTAATATCCGTCATCACCACCAGCACACAGAGTTCCCCCTCCAAATTAATCAATTCGGCTGACACCAAACACACCACCACCGATCCCGACTTCACCCGAAATTCGCATTCCTGGTTGCGAACAACACCCTGTGCTTCTAGCAATTGCCTAAAATCAAGTCGATCTTGAGACCTTACCCAAATATTTAATCCCGGTACTGTATCGCCGGTAATTTCTTCTAAACTGTAACCAGTTATCGACAAAAAGCTATCATTAGCTTCAATAAAACGACCCTCAGCAAAAGTAGTAATAGTCATCGGATCGGGACTCGATCGAAAAGCCTTAGAAAACTTTTCCTCCGACAAACGCAACTTTTTAATAGCTGCTTCCAACTGACTTGTCCGCTCTTTAACCCGGTATTCCAACACCTCGTTAGCCTGCTTCAAAGTCTCCTGGGCCTGCACCCGATAAGTGATATCGCGCACCACAGCTTGCAGGCCCATTTTGCCGCCGATATCCATAGAAGTTAGCAGCACTTCCGCCGGAAACTGGGAACCGTCCAAACGGCGGTGCAGCCAATCAAAACGGCAATTTCCTGTTGCCATAGCCGTATTAATTCGCTCTTGAGACAGACTCGTAGAGTCTTGTCCCTCCGGTTGCAACAGCGGGCTAAATTCCGAAGGATGCTTACCGCAAAACTCCGCTTCATTGCTGCATCCAAATAACTCTAAAGTTGCCGGATTGCAATCCAAAAAACCCTGTTCATCGAGCAGCATTACCGCATCTGTAGTCGATTCGTACAGAGTGCGAAACTTTCTTTCTGATGCTTGCAAAGAAGCAATCAACTGCATTTTTTCTTCTCCAGCCCGCTTTTGCTGAGTAATGTCCTGCATTACTTGAGAAAAGCCCTGCAACTCTCCGCTTTCATTGCGCAAAGGAGTAACAATAATCTTCGCCCAAAATCGGGAGCCGTCTTGGCCCAAGCGCCACCCTTCACTTTGATATCTACCTGTTTCCCTAGCTGTGATTAATTTTTCTTGGGGTTGGCCAATTGCAATATCTTCAGGCGTATAAAAGCACTCAGATTTTTTGCCGACTATTGCGCTGGCTTCATACCCCAAAATTCTTTTGGCTCCAGAATTCCAGCTCGCTACATATCCCTTAGTATCTAACATGAATATAGCATAATCTTTAACACCTTCAATTACCATGCGCAGGCGTTCTTCACTTGAGCGCAGTCCAGCTTCTGCGTTCTTGCGCTGGGTGATATCTTCCACAAAGCCTTCATAGTAGAGCAATTTCCCCCCTGCATCGCAGACAGCCCGCGCATTTTCAGCGATCCAAATTATTGTGCCGTCTCGGCGATAAATCTGCGACTCAAAATCTGATACGATGCCTTGTGATTGCAAAGCAGAAATAAACTGATCGCGCCGATCGGGATTGACGTAAAGCTGATCGCTGATATCAGTCAGACTGCCCATCAATTCTGCGGCGGAATTATATCCGTAGATGCGAGCCAAAGCTGGGTTAGCGCTGATGTAGCGACCCTCTTGGGTTGTTTGGAAAATGCCTGATACAGCATTTTCAAACATACTGTAATATTTTGCTTCCATTTGGTGTAGTGCCTCCGCGACATTCAGGCATTCTATCGCTTTATTTTCTAATTTTTGATTTCCCACGTTTCAATACCCTGGTCTTGTGTTTGAGTTTAATATTTTTGGTCTACCACCTGTCAAATTTGAGCCGTTAATTAAGCAGAAGGATGCTGTGAATTACCGGCAAGTCACGCTTTTATCAAAAGCAGTTACTATTAATTATTTTTGCGGACAGATAATACAGCGGACTGCTAGCAGTTGTATCATCTGGGGTTTCTATTTGTAAAGTTGCCACAATAAGAGGGCAATTGTTGTATCAAAAAATTCATATTCGGTAGCTTCGGGCGGAAAATTTCTGTAGCGGTGGTGGCATTTGTGCAGAAATCTGGGTGGGGGGCGTAAAATGTCGCCAGCAACTCTGGTAAAATCCCGATCGATTCTCGGTTTGGCCACCAAGCTCGATCGGGCTAAATTCGACTAAAACTAATAAATGACTTATTCTCCCGTACTTGCACCAGATACATCCGCAGCTTCAACCCTGACAGAGGAGAATCCTCTGTGGCCAGCCCTGCTGCAACAACTATTAGACAGACAATCTCTCTCACGCCCCCAAGCCGCCGACTTAATGCAGGGATGGCTAGCAGAAGCCATACCCCCGGTGCTTTCCGGCGCGATTTTAGCAGGCCTCCAAGCCAAAGGCATCTCTGCCCAAGAATTAGCAGGAATGGCTCAGGTATTGCACTCTCAGTCGCTGACAGGTGAGTCCCAGAGCGTTTTCGATCGCCAATCTCCCATTTCCCATCTCAAATTAATTGATACTTGTGGCACCGGCGGCGATGGTGCGTCCACGTTTAACATTTCCACCGCTGTAGCTTTTGTTGCCGCGGCAGGCAAAGTTAGAGTCGGAAAACACGGAAATCGATCGGCATCCAGCAAAGTCGGTTCTGCTGACGTGCTCGAAGCACTCGGAGTCAACCTCAACGCCGATCCTGCGAAGGTAAAAGCCGCTGTAGACGAAGTAGGCATCACCTTTTTATTTGCTCCCGGTTGGCATCCCGCACTTAAGGCTGTAGCGTCGCTCCGGCGCACTTTGAAGGTACGGACTGTTTTTAACCTTTTAGGGCCGCTCGTCAATCCTCTGCGCCCTACAGGGCAGATAATCGGAGTGTTCGATCCTAGTCTGGTATCAACTATTGCCCAAGCTTTGGGCGAGTTGGGGACTGACTTGGCGATAGTCGTTCACGGCCGAGAAAAGTTGGATGAGGCGGGTTTGGGTGATGTGACTGATTTGGCGGTTTTGTCAGGCGGCGAAGTTGAACTGACTACTTTGCACCCGGAACAGGTAGGATTGACGCCAAGTGCGATCGGCTCATTGAAAGGTGGAAATGTTGAGGAAAACGCCGAGATTTTGCGGAATGTTTTGCAAGGCAAAGGTACAGCAGCACAAATGGATGTTGTAGCTTTGAATGCGTCTTTGGCTTTTCAAGTGGGAGGTGCAATTCCTATTGGTTCCCACGCGGCAGGAGTTTCTCTCGCTAAGGACATTTTATCGAGTGGCGAATCTTGGTTGAAATTGCAGCAGTTGGTTGAGTTTTTGCGGTGAGTAAAAAGGTTCGTTCATTCAGTTGACAGTTGACTGTCAACTGTCAACTGTCAACTGTCAACTGAATTGCATCCGCTGCCGAACTTCTCTTTATGATCGCGATCGAAATTCAATGACATCTTGCTTAATAGTCACATCTTTATTGCCAAAAAAGTCGTGACCCAAAAGTCCGATATCTAGGGCTGGCGAGATAGCAACAACTACATTTTTAATTGCCAGACCTCCAGCTTCAACAGAAGTCAGGCGACCGAGGGGAAAAGTAGCCTCTCCGTTAGGAGTTTTTGCTTGCACTGATCCCTGGGGAACAACGCCCAAGGCTTTAGCCATTGCTGGTGTAATTACTGTACCGCTGGCTCCAGAATCTACCATCATATCGAACTTTTGTTTGCCGTTAAACGTGACTTCTATGACTGGGATATTAGCTTCTCGGCGTTTAATTTTGACCAGAAACACTCCCGACTTGGCATCAGGCGAAGCAGCGGGAGTTAATTCTTGAGGGAGAAAACCGCAGACTGATCTGCTCAAGCTGACAGTTTGGCCGCTGGAGTTCCGCATGAAGCATCCCTCACTTTCTTGAGCTGCCGCTCGCGACGAGTTGACTGCGGTGTAAACTAAAATTGAACTGCTCAGAGAAATAACCGCGGTTAAAGCCAGTATAGGTTTCCGCAGGTTTTGAGCGTTCAGCAGAGGCTTGATTGAGTTGGAGGGTAAAGGTAAGGGAGATTTGCAGGCCATAATTTGATAAAAGGGTTTAGGTCGATCGTAACAACGACAACTGCCTTTTGGTATAGATAGTCCAGAAATCCGTCACCAGCACTTTTTACCCTCGGCTGGCACAAATCAAAATAATATCTGTATATTACCGGCTAGCATCAAATCCCAGGCAGTGGTAAGAATTAAACCAAACGACTGTAATTAAGGATGCCATGTCACTTTCAACTGCACAACCCGCTCTCCTAGTCCTGGCTGACGGTACTGCTTACCGCGGCTGGTCTTTTGGCGCTGACGCCACCGTCGTCGGCGAGGTCGTATTCAACACCGGAATGACGGGCTACCAAGAAGTTTTGACCGATCCGAGCTATTGCGGTCAAATTGTTACTTTTACTTATCCAGAATTGGGTAATACCGGGGTAAATCTTGAAGATGAAGAATCTTCGCGGCCGCAAATTCGAGGTGCGATCGCCCGTAACGTCTGTAGTCGCCCCAGTAACTGGCGCTGTTCACAATCCCTGCAAGACTACCTAAAACAGTACGACATCCCCGGCATTTACGGCATCGACACCCGCGCCCTGACGCGCAAAATTCGCACCGTGGGAGCGATTAACGGCGGCATTTCGACCGTAATTCTCGACCAGGCGGAGCTTTTGGAGCAAGTGCAAAATGCCCCCAACATGGACGGGCTGAATCTGGTGCGAGAAGTGACCACCCGCGAGGTTTACGAGTGGTCGGAAGCCACAGATGCGGTGTGGGAGTTCAGTCCGACAGTCAAGCCTGCTAACGGCGAAATGTGGACGGTGGTAGCGCTAGATTTTGGGATTAAGCGCAATATTCTGCGGCGTTTGGCCAGTTACGGCTGTCGGGTAATTGTTGTACCCGCCGACACGTCAGCCGAGGCAATTCTCAAATACAACCCGGATGGCATTTTTCTGTCCAACGGGCCTGGAGATCCTTCGGCGGTAACGGAAGGGATCGCGACTGCAAAAGCTTTGTTGAAGTCTGACAAGCCTGTGTTCGGTATCTGTATGGGACACCAGATTCTGGGCCTTTCCTTGGGTGCGGAAACTTTTAAACTGAAGTTCGGTCACCGGGGATTGAATCATCCGGCGGGTTTGACTGAGCAAATAGAAATTACTAGCCAAAATCACGGTTTTGCGATCGACCCAGATTCCCTAGTCCCGGAAGTAGAAATTACTCACCTCAATTTGAACGATCGCACCGTAGCCGGATTAAAGCACAAAACCCTGCCCATGTTCTCAGTCCAGTACCACCCGGAAGCCAGTCCCGGCCCCCACGACGCTGACTATTTGTTCGATCGATTCGTCCAGTCAATGCGAGAAAATCAGAAAGTACCAGCTTAGCCAGTGGGCAGTGGGCAGTTGGTAGTTGGTAGTTGGTAGTTGGCCCGCTTGCCGAAGTGTCGAAAATTTAGCCGTAGTTAACAGAGGATATTGGTGCAGATGGCTACCGACAACTGGCTACCGACAACTGGCTACCGACAACTGGCTACCGACAACTGACAACTGACAACTGACTGCTGACCAAAAAACAGTAGACAAAAAACCAAAAAACTCCTATAATGAAGCCTCGACTTTAAGCCATATCTAGCTAGGAGGGTGTCATTTCTGAGTCATTGACCCTGACCGTTAGCCTCAGAGGCACTCGCGAAGTCAGGAATAACTATCAGTTATTTCGCCTGACTGGCCTGCTGGACGCTTTTTCTGAGGCCACTTTTCGGAAGGTACTAAGTAAATGTATTGACGAGGGCCCAAAACACATAATTTTGGACTTGTCTAAGATAGACTTTGTGGATAGTTCCGGTTTGGGCGCACTTGTGCAACTTGTCAAGAAAGCCCAAACCTTGGAAGGGACATTGCAAATTGTCTCAAATGCCCGCGTAACTCAGACTGTTAAACTGGTTCGCTTAGAGAAATTTTTGTCTTTGCAGCCTTCGGTTGATGAGGCGGTAATCAACGTCAAGGATGCTTGAGTAGCAAAGTGGATTTAATTCGCTATCCGGTTATCAACGCTGGATAGCAAATTTTTGTTTTGCCGCTAAAAAAATAACCATTTTCCCAGAATCTGCGACAGGTTTTGCTGCGATTTCCCCCGATACTTTAAGGGATGTGGAGTGGTCGTAAAATATATGTTGTAAACACACGGAAAAATGCTATAAGAAGGTCAGCATCCAGATGAGTGTAAAAAGCGTTTTTTAGGAGTGCGAGTGTCCCGCTCGCTTGTGGATAGATCCCGCTTCGAGCTCTCACAGCGAACACTCGTGTGAAAGCTATAATTTATGAAGTGGCAGAAGACGAAATAAGTAAGTCTAGAAAAGCCAAGCTGTGCCGAAGTTTTATTTAAAAAAGTATGTTGCCGATCGCAGATGACGAACCAAAACTGAGTCTAAGTGATATCAGTTTAAATCGAGTGCATCCTGCGAGGGTTACACCAGCAGAAATAGAAAGGATTTCGCCCGCAGCCTGGGCATATTTGGGGGATGCAGTTTACGAACTCTACATTCGGAGTTCGTATTTAATGCCACCCAGAAGATTGCAAGCTTATCACGAATTGGTGGTGGGGCAAGTACGAGCCGAAACTCAAGCGCGTCACTTGCGATCGATCTCTCCTTACTTGAACAGTACAGAATTAGCAATTGTCAAGCGCGGCCGCAATGCCGTATCGGGTCGTTCTAAGCGAGCAGATCCAGATATCTACCAACAAGCCAGCAGCTTAGAAACTTTGATCGGATATTTGTACCTCACCGATCCCGAAAGATTAACCGAAGTTCTGGCGCTTTTACAACTTGAGACTGAAAGTATTTAGTAGTTAAGAGTTGGGAAAACCCACGGATTAATCAATAATTATTGCACGGTGGCTAACCTAAAACAGCAAAAAGATAGCGAAGGAAAACAGGATTTATCAGTCAATCATTAGCAAGTTTAGCACAGCAAAATCCTTGCTCCCTCAATCGAAAAGCTCAATTTTCTAAGCCCCAAGATTGCTCCCTCAACCAAGAATCAAGAATCAAGAATCGATTAGCTTTCAGCCAAAACGTTTTGACGAAAAGAAACCAATGAGAAAATTTACCAAACCCAACTCCTCGCGATCGAATTCCGACAGCAAACCATTCCGCAGCGAAGGCCGCCGTCAGGACTCAAAACCGTCCTTTCCCCGCTTTGAACGCAAGCCCCGTCCCGACACTCGCGAAGTAGACGCGCCTCAAAAGCGATCGAGCTTTTCCCCCCAATCCCGAGAAATGCCCGTGCGAGCAATTTTCAAACGGAGAGTCGATTCCGACAGCCAACCGTCCATCCGCAGAAATAACTTCAAAGACAGAGACGGAGACGGATACAGCAGCCCACAGCCAGCCCGCAACAATTTCCGAGACAGAGACAGAGACGGCAGCCCACAGCCAGCCCGCAACAATTTCCGAGACAGAGACGGCAGCCCACAGCCAGCCCGCAACAATTTCCGAGACAGAAACAGAGACAGCAGCCCGCAGGAATCCCGGGGCAATTTTTACAAAGACAGAGACAAAAACAGAGACAGTAGCCCGCCAGAATTCCGGGGCAATCATTTCCGAGACAGAGACAAAGACAGAGACACTCGCCCGGTTGACACTGCCTCAAATACCGTCGTGCAACCAGACGCAGACACAGACGACATGATTTATGGCCGCCATGCGGTGCAAGCAGCTTTAGAAAGCGACCAAGTGCTGAACCGAATTTGGGTTGTCCCCCACCTTCGCTACGATCCCCGCTTTCACAGCTTACTCACCGAAGCCAAAGCCAACGGCAGCATCATCGATGAAGTTGACGATTTGCGCCTCGACTACATCACGCGCAAGGCAAACCACCAAGGCGTAGCCGCCCAAGTATCAGCTTACGAATACCTGGATTTGAGCGAACTGATCGCACAGGCTAAGGCTGCTTGCGCAGATCCCGTAATTGTGGTAGCAGAAGGACTCAACGACCCCCACAATCTAGGGGCGATTGTTCGCACCGCAGAAGCATTGGGAGCTCAGGGCATGGTGATTCCGCAGCGGCGGGCCGTTGGGATTACCTCGGCAGTCAGAAAAGTGGCAGCCGGCGCGTTGGAAAACCTCCCAGTAGCAAGAGTTGTCAATCTTAACCGGGCACTGGAAGAATTGAAAGAGGCTGGATTCTGGATTTATGGCACTGCCGCAGGCGTAGGTGATTCAGTAGAGACAATCAACTTCTCCGGGCCCACTGTTTTAGTTGTGGGCGGTGAAGCTGACGGTTTGAGCCTTTTGATACAGCGCGGATGTGATGGATTAGTTTCAATTCCTTTAAGGGGAAAGACTCCTAGCCTGAATGTCTCGGTAGCAACGGGAATGGCTTTATACGAAATTTACCGCCAGCGCGGGCCCAAAAAGTTTCACGTCCACGGATCGTAACGGTGATTAGCCCCACATCCTAAAGCCGGGGGCTTCTGGCCCCCAAACTTGCATCTTTGGTGATTGAAAAAAAGAATGCAACACAGTATAACAAAGTGTAAATAACGAAGGCCTAGGCCTTGCCCGCAGCACTCTGGAAAAAACCGTAAAATACATTGCAAAATCACATGAAAGAACTTTTGATTAGCTTACTCAACTTTTTCGGATTGGCTTGGTGGGTTGAAGTTAAAACTTCAGCGCCGCAGTGTATTTACTATTTTGGCCCCTTCTTGACTGCTCAAGAGGCGGAAGGTGAAAAAGCAGGATATGTAGAAGACATAGAAAATGAAGGTGCAGAAGGTATTAGTGTTTCGCTTCATCGCTGCAAACCTATTAGTTTGACTGTTGCAGATGATTTGGGAAAGTTTGGTGAGGGAGGGCTTTTGCTTGTTTAGAGCGGATAGTGGATTTTAGATTTTAGATTTTAGATTTACTTGACAGATCGTAAATCTGGAGATTGAACTTGGATCTAAAATGTTTGGTTCCTCACAATGTGGCTCTCTCAATTGCTAGCGGCTTGAGGGAAATTCTCAATCCAACGATCGATATCTGCGATTACCCGATCGGGAATTTCCCAAGGAAACAAGTGGGCTGTATTTGGATAGCACTGCCATTGACTGTTTTTAAGGTGGCGGGCTGTCTCTAAACTGGATGCTGAGGTGATATGTCGATCGCCCTCTCCGGCCAGCACCAAGCACGGACATTGAATATCGCCGAGGTGCAGCAACCGATCGTATCCGGCCCTGAGAGCGGTATTTAACGCCTTTGTAGCGGCGCTGGAAGTCTGGAGGTAGGCGGGAGTAGCTGCCCGTGCTAAGTAGCGGTAAGGGGTCGCTGTATGCTGCTGTATCAAGTAGCGAAAGAGCGATCGCCTGCCAAAAGTATCAATATTCCACTGCCAACCGGGTATCGCCCAGTTGATAATTCCGGCTAAACCGGTGTAAAGATTATCTTGCCAAGAGATGGGCGGGTGACTTCCGCGCGGTTTGGCGGCGGATGCCAAGATAATCAAACCGGTGACTCGCTGGGGATATTTCATGGCTAATTCCAGGGCTAAAATCCCTCCCAAAGACCAGCCGATGACTAAAGTGCGATCGACTCCCAATCGGTCTAAAAGTGCTTCTAAATCAAGCAAGTGGTCGGTCATTTCAAAGGGATTTGAGGTGCGGCTGTTGCCATAGCCACGCAAGTCTGGGGCGATCGTCCGAAACCGTTGTGATAAGTGTTCTGTAAAGACAGACATACAATCGCCGGAACCGGGATGGCCATGCAAGCAGAGAATCGGAAATCCTTCGCCTTTGACGGAAACGCTAAGTTTTTGATGCGGCATTGTTTAAGAGAAGGAAGAAGGAAGAAGGAAGAAGGAAGAAGCAAGAGGGAAGAAGCAAGAGGGAAGAGGGAAGAGGGAAGAAGGAACTTCTCGATCGGCTGTTGCTCTTTTAAATTGCCGATTCGGAACGCGGCTCGAAGCCCATTCCACAATACTTTGATTGTTTTTTGAGATATAACAATTAAAATGTAGAACTTCGTGACATACTCCTACGCCAACTGAGTACAGTATGGCGTAGGCTTCTCAGTGACTCCAGCTATTGCTTCGGACATTGACTGAGCGTTAAAGACGGGATGACCCACCGCCCTATTTTTTATATTTATCGCAGCATTATGATCGCGGTCAAGACTACATCTACAATGTGGGCAGTCGTGCCATCTTTCATGCAGCTTTTTTTGTACTTTTTCGCCACAACCAGAACAATCTTGTGAAGTATTATAGGCACTTACTGGGATTACCAACAGACCAGCATTTACGGCTTTGTTTGTTAGAATCGACAGAAAGCTTGACCACCCAGCGTCCAACACAGATTTAGCTAGTTTTGTACGAGCGAGTCCTTTAACATTCAAATCTTCAACTGCAACAACGTCATATTTTTTCAATAAATTATTGGCAGTTTTAAAATGAAAATCTTTGCGTTTGTCTGCTACTTTTTTGTGACATTTCCCCAGTTGTTTGACTGCTTTTTGCCTGCGGTTACTGCCTTTTTTACGACGCGAGACTCGCTTCTGAATAGTTCGCAGGCGCTTTTGAGCTTTGCGGTAATGTTGAGGAATTGCCACAGTCTCGTTTTCTGATGTTGTCAAGAAATCCTTCAGCCCAACATCAATTCCAACAATCTTTTGAGGATTAAAATCTGGTTTAATTTCAGGGACTGTAGAATCTTCTAAACTGAGAGTGACATAGTACCCGTCAGCTTTCTTGGTAATAGAGACGGTTTTGATTTTGAATCCATCAGGTATCGAACGGTGCAAAACAACTTTAACTTTTCCGAACATGGGCAAGTTAATTAAGTTGTTTTGCAAGCAGCCGTCTTTAATTTGAGGATAGGTGAACGTGCGGTAACGACTGCGTTGTTTAAATCTTGGTCTACCGCTGCGTTTTCCGTTACCATCACCTTTGAGGAAACGATCAAACGTTACCTTAACTCGTTTAACTGCATCTTGGAGGACTTGAGAGTAAATCTCGGCATACCAAGGATGGGTCTTTTTGAGTTGAGGTAACGTTTTTTTCTGGGTGTAGTAATCGGGATTGTCCCGCAGTTCAGGTAAGTAGCAAACTAGGGGACACGCATTAATGGATGAACGATTTTGCTCGTACCAGTTGAATCGATCTGCCAACAAATAGTTGTACTGTGCACATAACATTGACAGCCATCTGTCAATCTCAATGGCTTGTAATTTTGTTGGACGTAATCGATACTGGTAAGAAGTTCTCATTTAAGCGGTGAATGTGTAATTTTAATCGCGATTTATCAATTACTGTTAATATACTTGAATGCGTTACTTTATGTCAAGTAAGCGAATAAATATTTTATTTATACATTCAAAGAAACTTCTATTATTAAGTATTAACTTTTATTGCCCAATCTCAACTGGCTACAGAAATGGTTAAAAAGGTGTATTGAAAAAAGTCGAATAAAATAATTTGTTCGCCTCGTCATCCACCCGTCATCGGTCAAAACATAGTTTTGAATTGGTTGACAGGTGGAATCAGGAGTCTCACCGCGTCTTTCATCCCACACTAATCGAAGCGATATAATGTGGGGATTCCCGTCTGTTTAGCTAATCATCTTGGCGGTTGCTATAGCAATCAAAAGCAGGATTTGTGGGATGGGCTTCTAACCTGTCCAGGATTGATGCTTAAACCAGATTCGTATTTTGGTGAACCTAGCCCCGGAGTTCTTAAAAGCTGGGATTCTTACTGATATAATCGGCAATTTTAGCAATAGACTGGCGGATTTGTAGATCGCCACTTGTGCGGCTGTCTATCACAGTCATCACGTAGGATTCGCCGTCAATGTTCATTGCTAATGTTGTGCCGAGCACCAGGGAATTTTCGCCAGTTTTTTCGCCCAACCACTGAGCCCTAGTTCCTTTCAAGGCGGCAAATCCCAGAGCGCGATCGTACTGCTGGTTGAGAGTTTCTACTAACAGTTTAGCACCCGGTGTTTCGCCGTTGTAAATTTGCACCATCATTTCGGTGAGTTCGTTAGCAGTCAAGCGGTTGGGCCCGGAACCGGGGTTGGAGGGCATAGTTTTTTCCCCCATCAATTTGAAGTTGACGCGGGTGACTTGATAGCCGCGATTTTCTAAGAATTGATTGATGTAATCGGAACCTAAATAATCGATCAGTTGATTGGTGGCGATGTTGCTGCTGCGATCGATCATTTCTTCTAACAGTAGCTGTACCGGGTAATTGCGATTGGACACAATCTTTGTCGATGAGTCTTCGGTGAAATTGCCTCGCTCGACGAATACTTCATGGTTCAGACTAATTTTTTCTTGTTCGAGTTTTTGCATCAGGGCGACAGCAATCGGCACTTTTATTAAGCTGGCCGGGCTGGCAGGTGGCACATCGCCCCGCAGGTTGACGCATTCTCTAGAAAGGTGGCAAATGCCGATCGACGCTTGCCTAGATAAACCGCTTTCGCGAGCCAACTCGGCCAAAAAATCTGATTTTGCTTGCTGCACTTGAGAGGTGGCTGCGGTGAAATTTTCCCGGTATTCTTGAGTTTTTGAGGCTGTGAGGGGAGCTAAAAATGAATTTTGCGGAACTTCGTGTAAGTTGTTGAGGGCCTGGTACCACAAAAATTGAGTTTGTTGCGAAGATGCGATCGACTGATTTTCCTTTCGTCCCGTTTCTACGGCTTGGTTGGCTAAACGGACTGCTTGCTGTAAGTTGTCGTTAGCTCTCTGTTCTACTAATATTTGGACTTCCACCGCTTGCAACTGCTGTATCAGTTGTGCTTGAGGATTGGCGGTGATGGGAACTAGCCGGGAGAGAAGCGTTGGTTCTGGGGAGGGTGAGGCGGGTTGTTCTAATTGGGTGACAAGTCGATCGCGAGTTTTGTAGAGTTCGTCTAGGGAACGCGGGTTAGATTGGGAGAATGAACTGGCGATGGTTAACACTTGAACCAGTCCGATGCTGGCTGCTACTGCCGCCATCTTGTTTGCGATCGACAAAAAACGCCCGATTCCTCGCATATATTCGACATCCTCAACACAACCAAATTCAATCTAAGCAGCTATTGTTACAAGAGTCAAACCATTTAAGATTTGAGATTCTCGATTTAAGATTTGGGATTTGGGATTTGGGATTTGGGATTTGAGCCGTAGGGTGCGGATACATCGAAAATTCTCAACAAAGAGCGACAATCGATCGAGTGACGCACCTGTTATTTTGACGAATGCCCAATGCCCTGTTTGGCCAATGCCCTGTTTGGCCAATCCCTCCGCTTCGCTTCGCCCAATGCCCTGTTTGGCCAATGCCCAATGACTAATGCCCAATGACTTCTGCCAAAATAAAGGGGGTCGATCGCGAGGAGTGCGATCGACTCCCTCTAAAATATTGCGAACTATCTACTTTCTGCGTCGCCGCCGCCAGTCAACACCCAACCGCTTGAGGTAATCCCAGCCACGTTGGGGCCAGACATGAGCGCTACCAGTCTTTTCGGCAATCCAGAGAGCTACTTTGGGGCCTGTCCAGTCTCCGCCATCGGGGGCAGAGCCTTGCAGCGCTTGTCGCAGTTCTTCTTGCTGTTCTGGACTCAGCAAGGATTTTGCAGGAGGGGGCTGGCGGTCTCCGCTGCGGTTTCTCACAGAGTTAGGCCCTTCTCGGTTGTAGCGCTGGACAATTTCTTTGGCGTAGTCGTAGTTGATACCTACGACTTGGGCTGATTGTTTGATAGTCCAATTTCGAGAAACTAAGAGTAGCAAGTGCCAGCGGCGCGACTCTGTGGTGTTTTGTGCCTGCCGGTAGCGAAGTTTGAGTTCCTCTGCCGTCAGGTGAGATTCTAGGTGAGCTTTAGGTGGCATTCTTCCAACGGGGCATCGGGAACTTCTTACCATATATCTTTGGTTTTGGGGATAATTCCGGATGAAATTGTGTTCTTGGGGATCGTTGGGGCAAATACTTAGCTTTTTTTTACCGCAGATGCACGCAGATAGACGCAGATCAAGAAGGGCTGTAAGTGGGAGCAATTGCCAGCTATATTGGCTAAGTGGCTGAAAGTAGAATTGATAAAGGTACGAGCATGGCATCCATCCGCGAGTTGCACCGACAACTGGTCAATAAAGAACGCTCTGCTGTGGAAATTACTCAAGAAAGATTAGACCGAATTACCCAGCTAGAGCCGAAATTGAAAAGCTTTCTGTGCGTGACAGCAGATAGCGCATTGGCGCAGGCCCACAAAGTGGATGCCCAAATTGCAGCAGGCGAGGAAATTGGGCTGTTGGCCGGTATCCCGATCGCCGTTAAGGACAATATGTGCACCGAGGGCATTCCCACAACCTGTGGATCTCGGATTTTGGAAAATTTTGTGCCTCCCTACGATGCAACTGTTGTCTCCAAACTCCACGCAGCCGGTGCTGTGATTGTGGGTAAGGCGAATATGGACGAGTTTGCAATGGGGAGCTCGACGGAAACTTCTGCGTACCAAGTTACCGCCAATCCTTGGGACTTGGAGCGCGTGCCCGGAGGATCTTCTGGCGGTTCTGCCGCGGCGGTAGCTGGCGGAGAATGCGTCGTGAGCTTGGGTTCGGATACTGGGGGTTCGATCCGCCAACCTGCTGCTTTTTGTGGCTTGGTGGGGATGAAACCGACCTATGGGTTGGTTTCTCGCTACGGTCTGGTGGCCTATGCTTCTTCTCTCGATCAAATCGGGCCCTTTGGCCGGACTGTTGAGGATGCGGCGATTTTGTTGGGGGCCGTCGCGGGTTATGATCCGAGAGATTCCACGAGTCTGAATGTCCCAATTCCTGACTACGCTCAAGCTTTGAGACCCAGTTTGCGACCGAAGGGTCAGATTAGAATTGGTGTAATTAAAGAAACTTTTGGCGTCGGGTTGGACTCTGGTGTTAAAGATGCTGTGACTAAGGCGATCGAACAATTTCAACAATTGGGAGCAGAAATTCAAGTCATTTCTTGTCCCCGGTTCCGCTACGGTTTGCCCACTTACTACATTATTGCTCCCTCGGAAGCTTCGGCGAATTTGGCGAGATATGATGGAGTCAAGTATGGTTTCCGATCGCCCGATCCCGATAATCTGTTGGATATGTATGCCAAAACTCGCTCTCAAGGGTTCGGTGCGGAAGTTAAACGCCGGATTGCGATCGGCACTTATGTGTTGTCGGCTGGATATTACGACGCCTATTATCTCAAAGCTCAAAAAGTTCGGACTTTGATTAAAGAAGACTTTGAAAAGGCTTTTTCTCAAGTTGATGTTTTGGTCTGTCCCACTGCTCCGACTACGGCTTTTAAGGCAGGCGAAAAATTTAACGACCCCCTGAGTATGTATTTGTCAGATTTGATGACTATTCCGGTGAATCTTGCTGGTTTGCCAGCTTTGAGTTTGCCCTGCGGATTTGATGATCAAGGACTGCCAGTGGGCATACAACTGATTGGTAATGTTTTGCAAGAATCTCGGTTGTTTCAAGTGGCTCATGCTTACGAACAGTCTACCAATTGGCACTTGCATCGCCCGAAATTGGATTAATTTTTGAAAGTCGGCGGAACGGGGCGACGGAAGTTAGTAATAGATCTTGGCTAATGGTCTAAATTAATCATTTACGACCGTTAGCTTTTAAGCGATATCTAATTTCCCCCCGTGCCTATTTTCTATGAACAAGTTTTTGGTATTTCTTTTGTCTAAACCGCTAATAACTTTTGGGATGGTTTTGGCGATCGCTTATTCTGGTGCTTGTATATTTCTATTAGCAGCGCAAGGTAAGTTTATCTTTTTTCCGGCGCGGGCGATCGCAACTACGCCAGATGATTTTCAGTTGAAATATCAAGATGTTTGGCTGCCAATTCCAGCTAAAACAGGGGCGGTGGAAAGTGTGCACGGGTGGTGGATTCCTGCCTCGGAAAAACCCGGCAAATTTCGGGGCGAAGTCAGAGAAGCAGTTTCGGTTCCTTTGAGTTTGGGAGAATCAAAAGAGGCAATTCCGGTTTCTCCACTTAACAAGGAGAAGTTAGGGCGGGTAGTTTTGTACCTGCACGGTAATGGTTCAAATGTGGGAGCAAATGTCGAACACGCTAATAGATTTCATCGCTTAGGTTTGTCGGTGTTTCTGATCGATTATCGCGGTTACGGAAAAAGCCAGGGCGATTTTCCCAGTGAATCTAGGGTTTATGAGGATGTTGAACAGGCTTGGGATTATTTGGTGAAACAGCGCGGGATTCACCCAAATCAAATTTATATCTATGGTCATTCTTTGGGAGGGGCAATTGCGATCGATCTGGCAGTGCGCCACCCGGAGGCCGCGGGGTTAATTGTGGAGGGTTCTTTTACTTCGGTACTGGCAATGGTGGATTTCCAAAAACCGCTATTTAGGGTGTTTCCGATAAATTATTTGCTGACGCAGCGGTTTGATTCTCTATCAAAGGTCGATCGGCTACAAATGCCCGTGCTATTTATTCACGGGACTGCTGACAGTGTAGTTCCAGCCCAAATGAGCAAAAAACTGTTTGATGCAGCACCAGAGCCCAAACAGCTTTACATGGTTCCTGATGGAGGACACAATAATTCGGCACAAATCGGCGGTGTAGAATATCTGCGGGTAGTGAGCAAATTTCTAGGTACTTCCAAGTAGAGAAAAGCAGTTGTATAGCAAGAAACCGGGCTTCTGAGTTGAGTTTGTAGTAGTTAATGACGCATGGGGGCGAGAAACCGGGTTTCCACGAGTTTTGGTTTGGGTAACGAGAAATCTGCGAAGAAACCCGGTTTCTGGGTTCGCTAGTGATCGCCCAGAAGCAAAAAGGAAGTTATCGCGATCGTACCGCTTAATTGAACCTTAAAACATTCAGCCACCAGTCCTTGATGGGACGGCAATAATTGCAGTAATTGTTCGAGCTAATCGGTTGTTGTTTGTTAACTTCACAACCTCGCCGAGATATTTTGCGGTTCGGCATCCGGGCGCCGCATAAATTAGCATCTGTAAGATTAGCTTTGTTCAATCTCGCATCGCTCAAATCTGCCCCTCTGAGGTCTGCACCGCTGAAATTTGCACCGCTTAAATCAGCTTCTTTGATATCTGCACCGATGAGATTTGCACCAGTAAAATCGGCATTTCTCAGGTCTGTTCGACTTAGTTTCGCTGCTCTCAAATTACTACATTTTAAGTTAGCCAACTGAAGGGATGCGTCGATCAGAGAACTCTCGCTGAGGTTGGCATTTTCTAAGTTGGCTCCCCTGATGTCGGCCCTGCTCATGTCGGCTTTGCTGAGGTCGGCGTAGGCCAAAAAGGCATTTTTCATGTTGGCGTTGTTTAAATTAGCTTCCATTAAATCCGCCGCCGTCAAGTCGGCATCAACTAAGTCGGCCCTGCTGAGAGTGGCGCGGCTCAACGAAGCCCCAAACAAATCTGCACCGCTCAAGGAAGCCCCAAATAAGTCGCATCCGGGACATTCTCTTGTTGCTATCAGCCGCCTGAGTAGAGACATATTTTGGGCTGGTAAGGGAACTGCTGCGCAAAATGGGAGTAGCAGTATCGCTGCGGCCAGAATTGTCAGTTTAATTTTGGTCATAAGGTGTTGCGCATTTAAATTGTATATTTCAATTACTTATTCCGTACTTTTGACATCCTCCCCCTCTCTCCTTCTCCCCTTCTCCCCTTCTCTCCCTCGAACATAACAGACTGGACTTACGCAGGGGCTAAAAACCTTGTTTTCTTGTTAATTCTTCGCTGTCAAACCCAATATTTTTAGCAGAAACCGGGTTGTTGGCGCAAGTCCTAGTCTAGTGCATTGATACGCCTCGACGGTGTAAGATTTGTCGGCGATCGCATTTGCGGATATTACTTACACCTTTAGGATGAGAGCAAACACCTCAAAGCAGTTTTGCAGGCGATGGGCGAGTCGCCGTTTGCAGGCGCTGAATGCCTTGTATTTTCGAGCTTTTGACTGCTGGGGTAAATGGCTGGCTCCGGCAGTGGCTCGGTAATTTGTACCCGATGTAGTTGGATTTTGCTGCGGAGGGCGATCGTTCTCCGTACAGGCGATCGATAAATAAGCCAATTGGCTTAGACTCTTAAGACATATTGCTGATGCGATGCCTTCTATAAAAAAGATAAGATTGTGGTGCGATCGCCAAAATAATACTGAGTAAGCACGTATAAAAGACTACAGCTTTGCTCGGCGGGTGTTAAATGTGGTAACAACTAATACTTTTAGACAGGGAAAACAAATGTTGAACAGCATAGACGAACTAGCAGAAGGCGGCAGAGGGATCAAACTCATGTGGCAGATTGCAGACGCGCTGAGTTACACCCGGACTCCCGATGGTCGAAATTGTTTGTCTGTGAGCAAAATTTACAAAGTAGAAGGTCGCAATTGCTCCAAACAAACAAAAAAGGCTACCCCTTTAGATGGGTTAATGAATTTGTTAAAAAATAAGTGGGATTGGCAAGATGACATTGAGCAGGAAGAAGAACTGAATGAAAGTTCTGTTAAACAGATCAGCTTGCAAGTTAACACGGATATGAATTCTTTAACTAAAGTTTTGGACTGGTTTGAGCAGTTGCAAGATTTATCGATTTCCAATGAGGTTTGGTTCCAGTTTCAGTTAGCTTTAGCGGAAGGTTTCACTAATGCTGTTCGCCACGCTCACACAAATCTGCCAGTAGAAACTCCTATTCAACTGAAAATTACGGTATTGAACGGACGCTTGGAACTCAAAGTTTGGGATTGTGGCCCGCGTTTTGATTTTGATGCTAAGCTCAAGGAAATTATCGCAGCAGATAGAAAACCCGGCTTAGATTTAGAGGTTTTGAGCGAGCCTTGCTTGATGCCTCCCAGCAGACAGATAACTTTGGAAATGTCTCAGTTTCTGATAGCTGGGTAGAGGAATAATTGACAGACTGGAGCAGTTGAAAATGTGTTATGCTAACAACGGTGTTAGAGGAAAAGTTACGGGTTGTGTCTCCGCGTGGGTTAGGTTTTTTTAAGACTAGCGACCTGCTGCGGAGGAAGTTAAAAGCTATGGACTTGGGTGAGTCTCTAGCGGTTCGATAAAAATGGGTTAATTTGTCAAATTAGACATAAAAAATTCAAAGTAAAAGCTTAAAAATTATTCACATTAATTTTTGTTTTTTTAATTTATCATGATATCTGGTCGCTCACCAATTACTAATGATTTCCAAAGAAAGTTTATTTGTGCTATCCCTATTTCCCTACTTGGGATTTCTCTGGTTTTTGACTAAATCTGGAAAAACACCCCGTTTAGCTCTGATGGGATTTTACGGCACTTTGGTTTTTGTGGCTGTGACTATTCCTGCCGCAATTTACGCAAAAGTTGTCTACAATGAGTCTCTAGCAAATGTCGATTGGCTGCACGGTTCTGCGGAACTATTTTTGACACTTGCCAATATTTTAGTAGTTTTAGGTTTTCGGGAAGCGGTGATTAAGGCTAAAGAATCTTCACAAAATAGTGGTGAGGATCAAGATTGTGTTGTAGACGCGGGAGAATAGCGGTAGTTAAGCTGTTGTGGTATTGGAATTTAATTTTTGGGGCGGCGTCGAAGCCCACCCCACAAGAGATTAAAAGAAAGATGATTTTGAAAATTAGATGCACGTCGGCTTAGTTTGGCGGGCGTTTGTTTAGTTGGGCGAGATAGTTGAGATACTGGGAAATGCGATCGACATCCGCGTCAAGTAAACGACTGGCCCAAGAATGTATGTTAAGTTGCGATCGCACTTCTCGAAACACCGCAGCATCCCCGCGATTGTCGAGAGGAAAAACCCAAGCATCAAATCCCGCCGACTTGAGACGGCTAACAGCGCCCTCGCCATCTTGTACCCACAATTGACGGTTGATGCGAAGCGGTTGACAGGAATATTCACCGACAACGATTCCCCCGACAGAAACGCTAGCATCCTCTCCACGATTGGAAAGTTCTTGCAAAAGAGATTTGAGAGCATAGAGTTTTTCTGCATCTTGTACTTGCTGCGGTGTAAACTTGACAATCAGCATTTCTATAACTTCCACAGGTTTTGTCGATCGGGCAAAGTTGACCGGTTCCGCCGCCAAATAATTTTGTCTTTCCGGTTGCGCCGCCCAAGAATTTTGTGTTTGGGATGGCGCCGCCCAAGAATTTTGTATTTCTGGTTGGGCTACCTCAATTTCCTCTGGAACCTGTGCTGTTTCCACAGGCTTAGCAGTATCTACAATTATTTGAATTTCCTCGCCATCTTTCTCAATTTTTCCACTAATCAGTAAAACAGCATTGTCTATAATATATGGTTTCAGTTGTTCATAAGCCTTGGGAAACACAACAGCTTTGATTTGATGTGTCAAATCTTCTAATTGCAAAATTGCCATCGCGTCGCCTTTTTTCGTCACTACCATTTTGATAGCATTGAGCATGACAATAACCGAAACTTTCCCTTTTTTATCGGCTAACTGTGCCAGAGTCACAACATCTGGATCTTGATTAGATTGCAGCAGAAACTTCAGGGGATGTTCTGATACATAAAAACCCAGTAATTCTTTTTCTAAACGCAATTTTTCCTGTGTATCAAAATTTTTGACAGTCTTTGATTTTGGTGCAGACTCAAATTTATTGACCGACTTATCAAAGCTATTTCCACCTAACAAGTCAAACAGATTACCTTGACCACTTTCTCGATCTTTCTTGCGGTCTTGGGCCCATTTCATCACCCCTTCGAGGTCGTTTACCAATTGCTGGCGGTTGGGATCGATTTTGTCAAAAGCACCACACTGAATCAAGGCTTCTAGGGCGCGGCGGTTGACAGAATGTAGATTTACGCGATCGCACAAATCCGGCAGCGACTTAAAATTACCCCCTTCCTTGCGTGCCTCCAAAATATTTTCAATAGCCCCCTCACCCACATTTTTAACCGCCGAAATTCCAAACAAAATTTTATGTTTTTCAGCCTTTGTCATCTCTATAGGAAGCGGCGTAAAAGTAAGTTCAGAGCCATTAATATCAGGTGGCTCAACGTCAATTTTCAGCTTGAGACAATTAGCAATATATCTCTGTACCTTCTCCTGGTCGCCTCTGTTAGCAGTCAGCAGTGCAGCCATGTATTCTACAGGAAAATTTGCCTTTAAATAAGCAGTTTGATAAGTGATATAGGCATAGGCCATTGAATGGGATTTATTAAAACAATATTCTGCGAATTGTAGCATTTGCCCGAACAACTCTTCGGCAATTCTTTGAGTGACACCATTCTTAGTTGCCCCATCAATAAATGTTTCCTTTTGCTTCTGCATTTCATCAGCCTTCTTCTTGCCCATTGCACGACGCAGCAAGTCAGCTTGACCTAAAGAATAGCCCGCCAAATCTTGAGCCATCCGCATAATTTGCTCTTGGAAACAAAGCGTTCCATAGGTCTCTTTTAAAATTGGTTCTAACAGCGGATGGTCATATTTAACCACTTCTCTACCGTGTTTGCGATCGATGAATTGTGGAATCAAACCAGCATCCAGCGGGCCGGGACGATAAAGCGCCAGAATAGAAGAAATATCATCCAGACAGGAAGGTTTAATTTTTTTTACTACATCCAGCATCCCAGAAGATTCTAGCTGAAAAATACCTTCTAAATCTCCTTTTTCTAATAGTTGATAAGTCTTTTCTACATCTTCAGGCAACTTTTTGATTCGAGTAAATGTCTCTTGAGCTCTGCGTTCTATGTCAGAAGGTAAAGCTTCGGCATCGATAGTTTTATTTTGCGTGTGCTTAACATACTCGACTGTTTTTTGGAGAGTTGTTAAATTTTTAAGTCCCAGAAAATCCATCTTCAGCAACCCCAAAAATTCCAAATCTTCCATGAAATATTGGGTAATCACTGCACCATTGTCATTCTTTTGTAATGGTACAATTTCATCAAGGGGTTGGGAAGAAATCACCACACCGGCGGCATGAACGCCATAGGTTTTGTTAGTTCCTTCAATGCGAATTGCCATGTCAATCCACTGACGCACTGGAACTTCGGTGCCAGTTTCTGCATTGATACAAATTGTATTTTCGTAGTTATCTTTAAATTCCTGTGCCGGTGTTCCATTGGAAATCATCACTTTGAGTTTTTCCGGTTTCCCCCGCGACACGGGAATCATTTTTGCCATTTCGTCGGCTTTTTTGTAGGGAATACCTAAAACTCTGGCAACATCTTTCAAGACAGCTTTTGATGTCATTCTGTTGAAAGTAATAATTTGTGCTACGCGGTCTGTACCATATTTTTCCGTAACATATTTAATCATATCGTCGCGTCTTTCTATGCAAAAATCACTATCGATATCTGGCATAGATTTACGTTCGGGATTTAGAAATCTCTCGAATAGCAATCCGTGGTGTACGGGGTCTATGTTGGTAATGTTGAGGACGTAAGCAACTAAAGAACCTGCCGCAGAACCACGTCCTGGCCCGACAGGAATATTGTTGTCTCTAGCATATTTCATGTAGTCCCAAACCACTAAAAAATATTCAGAGAAACCCATCTGCTGAATCATTTTTAGCTCATATTCTAGTCTTTGTTTGTAGACTGGGGGGATTTCGTTTCTGGTACGGCTTTTTAGGCGTTCTAATAGTCCTAACCAAGATATTTCTTCTACATAGGTATCGGCGGTATGTTCTGGGGGAATTGGAATTGTGGGAATCCGAGCTTCACCTGTTAGCTCGTATCTTGATACTTTGTTTGCTACTTCTAGGGTAGTTTCGATCGCCTCTTTGATGGTTTCGTCGTCCAAATGGTCTCGAAACAGTTGCGCCATCTCGTCAGCGGACTTAAGATATTCAGTACCGCTGTAGCGCATCCGCTTATCTTCTTCAATCAGTTTGTTGGTGTTGATACAAAGCAAAGCATCGTGGGCTTCTACGTCGTTGCAAGAAATATAGTGAGAATCGTTAGTGGCGATTATTTTTATATTGAATTCGCGGGCAATTTTGACTATTTCCACATTCACCATCCGGTCTTCTTGGGAACCGTGGTCTTGAATTTCTATATAGTAGTCATCCCCAAATACTTCTTTATACCATTTGGCAACTTCGCGGGCTTCATCTAGCTTGTTTTGCAGAATCATTTGGGGAACTTCGCCACCCAAACAAGCGCTGGTGACAATTAAACCTTCGGAGTATTGTTTTAGTAGGTCTTTGTTGATACAGGGGCGGGCAAAAATACCTCGTTCTGGCATTCCCTTTAAGTGGGAAATTGTGGTGAGTTTGACGAGGTTTTTATAGCCTTGGGTATTTTTTGCTAAGACAACTTGATGGTATTTTCTTCTACCTCGAACTTTGACTTCGATGTCGCCGTTGACGACATACATTTCATTGCCAATTATGGGCTTGATATTTTTATTTCGGCAAACTTTGATGAGTTCGATCGCACCATACATCACTCCGTGGTCTGTAAGGGCGATCGCGGGCATCCCCAATTCCACCGCCCGATCGGCGAGCGGCTGTAGCTGAGAAGCGCCATCTAGGAGGCTGTAATCGCTGTGAATGTGCAAACCAACGAAGGACATGGCGATTTGAGATTTTAGCTTTTAGTTTTTAGACTTTAGATTGTACACGATTGCCGTTGAAAAAGATAAATTGATTTTTTATTTTACAGCACCCTCAACGTACAAAAAAAGGTTTTTTGAACGAGAAATATAGGTTTTGATGCTATATTTTAGATCAAAAACCAGAGTTTTACCGCAGGTACAACATCTCACAGAAGAAGTCGGTAATCTAATAGCTAATTCGGTTAATTTGCTTACAAATTTGCTTGCTCCAAATAACCTTCCAAATCTTTAACGCGCTGTTGTGTCACTTTTGCTTTGCAAGAAATGTAGACAGAAGGAGCTAAAGTACCGCCTTCAAAGTGTCCTGCTGAATAATTACAAGTTTCATCTCTAAATTTTACCCAAGTACGCTGTGCCGTAGTCAATCTCTGCTTTTGTTTGCTGTTGATTATTGGCAGAATTTGCTGATATAATTGATTGAGTTTGGTGTCTGCTGCTTTAAACTCCTGAGTCGAACATAAAGTCATATCAACCGTGGTTTGAGGGCTTTTACAGTTTG
This sequence comes from Microcoleus sp. A2-C3, assembly GCF_036706065.1. Taxonomy (NCBI): domain Bacteria; kingdom Bacillati; phylum Cyanobacteriota; class Cyanophyceae; order Oscillatoriales; family Microcoleaceae; genus Microcoleus; species Microcoleus sp. A2-C3. The sequence goes on from NZ_JAUBVX010000032.1 coordinate 25,424, forward strand.
GCTGTTGGGCGATTTGCAGTCGGTTGTTGCTGGCTTGGCTGGGAAGCAAAAATCCGGCTGCTAGCAAAAGTGAACTTGTTGTAAATGTTGCCCAAAAAGTGCTATTTTTCATTGATTTGACACCTCTTTTAATCTTGAATTTTTTCTGGTGGTTGAGCCGATCGCCAAATCAACCAAGCCGCCGCCCACAGAGTAAAATTGCCGATGAGAGTCATCGCCGCTTGCAGGGTAACGATCCATTCAAGGGCTGGGGAGTTGTCAAAATAGTGCCAAGTACAAGCACACATGGCGCTGACTAGGGCGGGCAGCATTCCGGCGGAAAGGGCCCACCAAGCTCGGTTTTGAGTGACTTCGCCGTAAGTCCAAATCAACCAGATGGCGGCAATCCACTCGACGACGCTAGAGATGTGAATAATCCAGGTGGGAATTGACAAAGCGTGCATTTTTTGTATTCTAAAATAACAGAGAACGGGGAAGATAAAATATGTATTTATTTGTTTAAGGCTGTTGACTGTTAACTGTTGACTGTTAACTGTTAAAATATTTTACGAATCGACCGCAACAATTAGATATTGTAATACTTAGATTCCCCATTATAAACCAAGAGTAGAAATGCGAGCAATTTTGTGCGGCTATTACGGTAAAGGCAACGGTGGCGACGAGGCGCTGTTGGCATCGCTACTGCAAATGTTACCAGATGGGGTGACGCCGATCGTCCTTTCTGGCAATCCTGTCGAGACAAATCAGCGGTACGGGGTAGCTGCGCGCGATCGTATGAATGCGTTTCAAGTCCTCGAAGCACTCCGCAGCGCCGACGCCCTAATCTGGGGAGGCGGCAGTTTAATCCAAGACGCTACCAGCATGATCAGCCCTTTCTATTATGGCGGTTTAATGGGACTAGCGCAACAAATGGGCTTAAAAACAGTTGCTTGGGCCCAGGGAATTGGGCCTTTAAATCGAGAGATAACCCGCAAATTATCTCAGCGGTGTTTTGCTGGATGCACCGCCGTCAGCGTGCGGGATAAAGGCTCAGCTACCTTACTTGCAGATTGGCAAATTCCGTTCACTTTAGCACCAGATCCCGTGTGGGCTTTAGAGAATTCCCCCGTATCCGGTTTATGGAATTTACCAGCGCCCAGAGTTGCAGTTTGTTTGCGATCGCATTCTACACTAACTCCCGCCCGTTTGTCAATCTTAACTCAAGCTTTAGTTGACTTTCAAAAAGCAACCAGAACCTTAATTTTACTGCTACCTTTTCAAGCATCTCGCGACTTAGAACTTGCCAAGCATTTGCACGAAGCCCTGCCGAAACGAAGTGAGATACTTAGTTTAGACGATCCGAGAAAATTGAAAGGACTATTCCGGGGAGTCGAAATGGCGATCGGGATGCGCTACCATAGTTTAATTATGGCAGCTTCGGAAGAATGCCGCTGCTTTGCTCTCAGCTACGATCCCAAAGTTAGTCAATTGATGGACGAGTTAGAAATGCCGGGGTACTTATTATCAGAATTGCCCGAAGATCCTTATTTAATCAGCAAAACCTGGATCGAACACTACGCCAACGGCGACGCATTATCGCAGGAAAGGATAAAATTTATAGTAGGGCGATCGCTCTTCCATCGGGAAGTATTGCGAACAGCGCTCCAGCAGTCTTAGTAATAGCAGTCTCAATAAAAGGTAAAATACCGTGACAGCCACTACAGCCGACTTAAAGATTACCTGGGAAAAATTGCCAGACGATTTCATTTTAGACGAGGAACCTGTGGAAAATATCGACCAACCCTTGCTAGCCGCCGCCTTGCGCGAAATCCTAGAAATCGCAGGGCTAATTTTAACAGGAATATTAGTTGCCCCAAACATGGGAATTTGCGCTACATTAAACGACAAGCTAGTTATCAAAGCTCCAGATTGGTTTTATGCCCGCAACGTCCAGCCGCTTTCTAGTCAAGAAATTCGCCGCAGTTACACTCCCAATTTAGAAGGAGATATTCCGGCGATCGTCATGGAATTTTTATCAGCTAGTCCCAACGATGAATATTCTAGCAAAAAAACTTATCCCCCCGGAAAATGGTATTTTTACGAGCAAATATTGCGAGTTCCAATCTATGCACTTTTTGAGCCAGCCGCCGGAGTGTTAGAAGTCTACTACTTGGATTCATCTGGAAAGTATGAAGTACAACCACCCGACGCTTTCGGCCGTTATTGGATTCCTGGAGTTGGGTTATTTCTGGGTGTTTGGCAGGGAACAAAAGCCGAAAGAACGGGATATTGGCTGCGGTGGTGGGATGAAAGCGGAGAGATGTTATTGTGGGGTGCAGAAATGGTAGAAAGAGAAAGGCAGCAAAGGGCGATCGCCCAACAGCAAGCCCAACAAGAACGAGAACGATCGCAAAGATTAGCCGCACAATTAAGAGCAGCAGGGATTGAACCAGAAGCTTGATACAATAATTAGAAATAAAAAATCGCAGTGTTATGATTTTTTATTTCTAAATTCATCTGCGTGAATCCGCGTTAATCTGCCCACATCAGCGGTTAAAAATTACATTCAGGAGACATCAAAATTGGGAAGAGTTAGAGTTCGGGAACACGTCAATCCCCTATCAATTAGATATCAAGCATCCGCAAGTCCCCCAGATTGGACTAAAATCTATGCCGACTTAAATTTGCCGCTGCATTTAGATATCGGCTGTGGCAGAGGAAGGTTTTTGTGGCATATGGCGCAAATTCAAACAGATTGGAATTTTCTCGGATTAGAAATTCGGGAACCTCTGGTAGAAGAGGCGAATCTGTGGCGCGATGAAAAAGGTTTGACAAATTTACACTATTTGTTTTGCAATGCGAATAGTTCCCTGAAGCCAATTTTAGAAACTTTGCCCGCTGGTATTTTGCAGCGAGTCAGCATTCAATTTCCAGATCCGTGGTTCAAGAAAAAGCACCACAAACGGCGGGTAGTACAGCAGGAATTAGTCAGCGAGTTGGCTACTTATCTGGCTGTTGGCGGTGAAGTGTTTATTCAATCGGATATTGAGGAAGTAGAAGTCGAAATGTGCGATCGCTTTTCATCTCATCCCAGTTTTCAGCGTCAAAATGGCGGGGAATGGCTAGCAGAAAATCCCATGCCAGTTGCTACGGAAAGAGAAATTGCTACTCAAAAACGCGGGGAACCAGTTTATCGCGCATTATATCATAAACCAGGGTTTTAATGTCATAAACATGGATAGAAAAGACAGTAAGCGAGCAGGATCTATGCCCGTCTACAAGAATTATTAGAAATGTCTAATATAAAACAATACGGTTCACTTAAGACTCCTTCAGCTTAGAAAATTCCTAAATTTCCCTTAAAAAGGGAGACTTTAAAAGCTTTATTGTTCCACCCTTTTTAAGGGAAGGGCATCTCGGTTTTAAGTGAACCTTATTGTAATATAAAAGCTTTTTCGGCTGAATCTTTAGGCAGTATTTCCCACATAATTTATCGCTAATATTTTCACCTAAACCCAAGAAGGCAGCCACATTCTAATTTTCCATTCCATTTGCGACAAAGGCAGTCCCAAATAGATAGGCATCCAGAAAATAAAAGCACCCACAATCAAAAAACTAATTGTTACACCCATCCCTCGGAGTCGAGTTTGAGGGCTGTGCAGCCACCTGTCAACCCACCAAGCAAGTGCTAAGGCTCCAAACACAGAACAGCCCATATAATGATACAAAAATACGCAGCGAGTCACCTTCATCCAAGGCAGCAAATTAGCAGCCCAATTAACTATCAAATATAACACCATCCACATTTGGGCCGTCGGCGGAAACAAAATCGGCTGCTGCTGTTCTATGCTTTCAACAGAAGCCACTTGGCGCGTTTGGAACCACACCACAATCCGGTGAATTAAAACTCCTGCTACTAATATTAAAGCTAAAGTGGAAAACCACCAAAGGAAAGGATTTCCCATCGCGTGAACGTCAAAAATTGTCTCAGTTGCACCGCTGGGTAAAGGTGGCAAAACCGGATCTGGTTGTGCATTGTTGCTAGCAGTTTTGTAGAAGTAAACTATGGGGCGGAGCATCAAAGGCCAACTGTACCATGTGGAACAGTAAGGATGCACGCTAGGGCCACTTTTAATGCGTTCGTGATAAGTCAAAATTTCCGTTTGCATCTGCCAGAAATTGGGAGTTGGATTGAGATGCAGGTGAGGAATCCAGCAGATGCTGTAAACTAAAAGAGGAATTACAGCTAGACTCCAGCATACTTCAACAAAAGTTAGCTCAGTCAATTTTTGTACTGGACTTTCGGGCGGAAGGAGAGCAGAATTCACCTCGCGGATTGGTTCTTCATTTCCTCTCTTTGCCTGAATTAAACGCACGGCCCAAGCGCAGATTAAAATGAGATAAGCCCCCAACAAAAACCACAATCCGTTCCATTTGATAGCAGCAGATGCACCGAATCCTATCCCAGCTAATACTAGCCAAAGCAAGCGCTTTTTGCCTTCAGCTTCTACGGTTTTAAGAATAAATAATTGACCAAGTATTCCGAATAAAACTAGATAAATGTTATTGAGTGCGTAGCGAGATTCAACTAAAAATAAACCGTCGCAGGCGATAAATAAAGCAGCAAGAAAAGCAAAGGTGCGGCGGCGAAGGAGCTGATAGGCGAAGGCTCCGACAACTAGCGGGATAAAGGAACCTGTGAGAGCATTAATCCAGCGGTAGTCCCAAGGTGAAAGAATTGAGCCTGCTAGGCTGTTGACGGCGGTTTTCCCGAAAGGCAGATGAGTGCCGATCGCAATCCCGATCGCAATTATGTATTGACTAAGCGGCGGGTGAGCGTTGAAAAAAGGAGTTCTGGTGAGATAATCGTTGGCAAATTTGGCGTAATAAACCTCGTCAAATACGAAAGTGTTAAATCGCTCCAGTTCCCAAAAGCGCAGAGTTAAGGACACAAGGAAAATGCCGAGCATTCCTAGATAAAAAATCACAATTGATTTGTGGGATTGTTTTTTGTTCGCTTGCATAAAGTGCACCGGAATATCGTAGATTTGAGAGCCTGAATTTTAAAATACTGAGTTGAGAATAGCGTAAAAATTACCAACTTGCTAAAAATATTTTTTTACTTTTCTACTGCCATTCTCTCCATTGCCTTTGAATATCTTCTAGTTCAAAAGAGTTGCGTCTTCCGGTACTCGTATTACTCACTTTTCATCTCACAGTTAACTTCTTCATAAAGTTCCTCAATTGAATTTGAAACCCGATCGCCCTTTCACGAAAACCAACCTAACATCATACCAAAAAAAAGCGGCTCTACTTCCGCAGAACCGCCGTAACAGAGGATGAAAAATCAAAACTTAACGGACTGCACCTTCAACAGAAGGCGATTCGATCGTCTTCATGAAGTACAGTTTCACCAACTGCCAGCCGTTGGACAAATACAGAGGCAATTTTTGGAACAATTGCAAGAATTTCGGAGTTTCAGAAGCGACAATTGCGGTCAATTGCTGATTGTTTTTGAGGCAAATATCCAGCCGTTCATAAAATTCTGGATTGTTCACGTCTAGCATCACGGGGAAGACGCGACCTGCGGTTTCGTTGGTTTTTTTGATCACTTCAATGTCGTATTCGCGAGCATCGAGTCCGAGCGATCGATAAAAACCACCGCGCTGGATATCATTGAGATACATTGTCGCGAATACCGACAGCAAGAAGAAACGGCACCAAAGCTTAGCGCGCCAATCGTTCAGCATTTGAGGCTGAGCTCTCATCACCGCATCAAAGAAATCTCCGTGGCGGTTTTCATCCTGGCACCAATTTTCAAAGAATCGGAAAATTGGATAAATCTGATCTTCAGGATGCGCTTTCAAGTGCTGATAAATCGTGATGTAGCGCCAATAACCGATTTTTTCGGATAAGTAAGTGGCGTAGAAAATAAACTTCGGCTTAAAGAATGTGTAACTGCGGCTCTTTGTCAAGAAACCCAAATCCAGGGACAAACCAAAGTCCGACAGCGCTTTGTTGAGGAATCCGGCGTGTCGCGCTTCATCGCGGGACATCAGCAAGAAACCTTCGGCGAGTACCGGATTTTTGTCTTTGAGCTTGCGTGCTAATTCTTTGTAGAGCAAGAAGCCAGAAAACTCAGCGGTGCAAGAGCGTTCGAGGAATTCAATGAATAACTTGCGCTTTTCGCCGTCGATGTGTTCCCAAGATTGATCGAACTCGGCATCCCGCACGAAGTGGGTTTTGTTGTAGTCAACGCGGAACTCTTTGATAATTGCTTCGAGTTCGGCTTCGTTGATGGAGATGTCCATTTTGGCCATCTCGTCAAAGTCTGTTGTGTAAAATCTCGGCGTGAGAATAGTTTCTTTGGCTGGGGTTTTCGCTTCTTGCTGTTCTGCAAAAGCTGGTTTTTTGAGGGAATCTACCATATTTTTATTGGATTTTTTGCTTATAATTGCTCGCTCGTTTGAGGTATCGGAAGGGGCGATCGCCCTTTTATCTCCTACCAGCGCTGTGCGGCGCACTTTTGCGCTTTGTGTGGCATTCAGGTAAAAGCTGCTGAAATATTCCACGCCCTCCAGTGTACCAAGTTTTCGACCCTGAAAATATTTTGCTGGCGTTAAGAATTGCTACGCACAATTACTTACGGGCATGGGGCATGGGGCATGGGGCATGGGGCATTGGTAGTAAGCTGTTTTGCATCCCAATTGTGTATGGTGATTGAGGGGGAGAGAGGGAGAGGGGGAGAGGGGAGAAGATTTTTGATCGATCGTCGAAATATACAATTTAAATGCACAACAGCTTAAATAACCAATAACTTCGGACAATGCACAAAGATCTGCTGGTGTCAAACTGTTCAAACACCAGATAGAAAGTACAAAATGTATAAAGGGACTCCAATTCTTAGAATAACCAGACAGGACGGTCATAAAATGAGCAATTTAGGTGTTAGTTACCTGTTATGGGCTGCTTGTTTTTTCGGCCCCTTCGGACTCCACCGTCTCTACAACGGCAAGATTGGCACGGGTTTGCTGTGGCTGTGTACCTTTGGCTTGTTTGGGTTCGGGCAATTGTTTGACTTGCTGCTGCTACCGAACATGGTGGACGAACACAATGCTAGTCTCAGGGGCAAACTCGGCGTATCTCCCCAAGGTATACCGCTATCTCCGATCGGCGGGGCGATCGCCTCGACATACCCCAAGCAAACCCCCGAACAGTTAGGGATTAAACTCCTGAAGGCAGCTTATACCAAGAATGGCAGATTATCTGTAACCCAAGGGGTGATGGCAACGGGCGCTACTTTTGCCGAAGTGGAAGAGGCTTTCACAGCAATGCTCAAAACGGGTTATCTCAGTATCGAGAACGATCCAGTAACTGGCGTTGTGATGTATTACTTTCACGAACTTTAACCAGTAGAGATCTACGGTGTACACACAAGTCCTAAAAACTTGGCTCTGTCTGACACAATCCTGAGTAGGCAAAGTTTTTAGACGATCGATTTATTTATCAATAGTTTTACCTTATTGATAATAATTAACGGAAAATCAAGGATTAAAAAAATAAACTTCCGTTTTTTTCCGTCATTTGATTTCCAACTAGACTTGTGTGCACACCGTAGCTCTTGCTTGCGGATGCTGAATATTGAGCCGACATCGAGATTGATGTCAAGATTGGAAGAACCATCTATGGGGTCGTAGAGCAGACTGTAGCGTCCGATCGGACAATTTTCGGGAATGTAGTAGGGTTTTTCCATTTCCTCGGAAGCCAAGCGGCAGACAAGTCCGCTTTGCTGGAATACCGAGATAAACACTTCATTAGCATAGATATCAATCTTTTTGACGGATTCTCCCTGCACGTTCACAGCCCCTGTAAACCCTAAAGCATCTGCCATTAACCCGGCTCTAAGTCGGCGCGCGATCAGCTTAGCAGCCAACCCGATGCGATTCATCAGAGTGCTGAGATCCTGAGCATCTGCTGAAAAGCTGTGGAGTTGCTGGAGTACGTGACGGGATAGGGTTGTGCAATCGCGGTCTAAGGCTTGCACCTGCTCGGTCGGGCCCAGACGGGTTTCCCCTGTTGGCGCGTTTACCATGATTTTGATGTTCTCCCTGTCTTGCGGCTCGCTAGTTGGGGATTTTCAGGTGCTTGGCGTTTGCCCCTCGATCGGCTTTTAGGTCGATCGTCCCTATCTTCTATTTTAGGAAGGGTTTTGCGATCGGGGATGGAACTTTATGTGAATTTTAGATCCCATCGAAAATTGAGGAGTGCGATCGATTGTTTGGTCTGCTGCGTGTATTCCCGATGCCTAATTTTTTATTTAACGCAGAGGGCGCAGAGGGCCGAGAGGGCGCTTGCACAAAAGCGATCGTCCTGTTTGCGATTCGAGATAGTCAAATAAGATTAATAATTGACAACTCAAAGCCTGAAATTACGATCTAACCCGCTCTGTTACAAGTGCTTATTGGAATTGACTACGGCAAAATCTGTCAACCGCAAATTTTTGCTAAAGGTGATATGACACTCTAAAATTCTGGGTAAGCTATCCGTAGGAATACGGTCATTGAAATTTAAGCACATATACATAGTCATTCATTGACTTTTCTATTGAATTGTTTGAATTTTACTCAAACGCTCAATTTTTATTGAATATTTTCTCAAAACTTGGGTTGTAAAAACCCAAATAAAAAATGTTTGTTGGTACTCATCAACTCAGGATAATGCTATGGATATTGTTCAACAAATTCCCCATAACTTAGTCAAACACTATCAGATTAAAAATCTCCTCGGAGAAGGCGGTAGTAGCACAACTTATGAAGCCATTGACCTCAAAACAAACCAGCGAGTCGCACTCAAAGCTTTGTCTTTACAAAAGATGAATGACTGGAAAGTCCTGGAACTATTTGAACGAGAAGCCAATGTTTTATCAAAATTGAATCATCCGGGAATTCCGCGTTATTTGGATTATTTTTATGTCGATACTCCCGATAACCGTTGTTTTTATATAGTACAAGAACTGGCACAAGGGCAATCTATAGCAAGTTTAGTCGAAAATGGCTGGCACGCTCGTGAAGCGGAAATTCGACGCATTGCAACACAAATTTTGGAGATTTTAGTTTATCTCCATTCACAGACACCACCTGTGATCCACCGGGATATTAAACCAGCAAATATTGTTTTAAAATCGCCCATTAATTCCCAGAAACAAAAACATTTGACAGTCTGTTTAGTAGATTTTGGAGCAGTGCAAAACACTTATTACAATACTTTAATGCGAGGAAGTACCGTAGTTGGAACCTATGGTTATATGGCTCCAGAACAATTTCTCGGACAAGCCGTACCTGCAACAGATTTATATGGTTTAGGAGCGACGTTGTTGTATTTACTAACCCACCGTTCCCCCACCGAATTACCAACAAATATACTAGAGATAGATGTTTGCTCTCAAATTAATATTTCTTCAGCATTTGCCGATTGGTTAAAAAAAATGATAGCGCCAGATTTAGAAAACCGCTTTGAATCGGCAAAAAAAGCGCTTGAATTGCTTCGCAATCCTCGAATAGTTAGCGTTAAGTCTAATCGATCGACGCAATGGAAAAAACGCCTCACAATAGGAATTGCTGCTGTTGTTACTGTTGCTGTTTTCAATCACTTTAAATATCCCATCCTCAGCCGGATTGGATTTACCCCCGATGCAGTTTTCCAGGCTGTTAAACAGGGAGATACTAAAACTGTTAGGCATTATCTTGATCTTGGTATTAGTGCCAATACCAGGATAGAAAATCTTAATTTACTACACTTTGCTGGCTCAAAAGAGGTGGCAGAATTGTTAATTGCCCAGGGTGCAGATGTCAAAGCTCAGGATACATTTGGCTTTACCCCGTTACACTTTGCTGCTGGATACGATCGCATAGAAGTGGCACAGACGCTAATTGCTAAAGGTGCAGATATTAACGCCCAGAGTGAACCTCATGTTGATTGGGATATATCGAAGTCTATATGGACTTATAGATTGCGAGGGTCTTTACCTGGCAATAGTATGGGTACAACTCCTCTGTTCTTTGCCCGATCGACTAAAATGGCAAAGTTGCTGATTGCTAAAGGCGCAAACGTTAATGTCAAAAACAAAAGTGGCATGACTCCTCTACATACGGCGCGATCGAAGGCGATCGCACAAATACTACTCGCTGCAGGCGCAAAAATTAACATTAAAGAAGAAAATGCCCGAAATGGCAAGGGTACAACTTTATTACATAACGCAGCAAAAATAGGCTTTAAGGAGTTGGTACAACAGCTAATTAACAACGGCATGAATATTGTTATCAGGGATAGTAAAAAAAGAACTCCACTGCACTATGCAGCCACCAAAGAAGTTGCTGCATGGCTCATGCTGGATATCAACGCTAGGGACGAATTTGACAATACTCCATTACACCGAGCTGTTCAAGATAAACGCCCAGAAATCGCCTCTTTTTTGATTGCTAATGGCGCAAAAATTAATGTTAAAAATAATGGAAATACTCCGTCATACGAAACTCACAGAAAAACTCACAGAAAAACTCCACTGGACATCGCCGTAGACCTGAAACTTCAGGATACAGTAGCACTGCTGATTAGTAAACACCCAGATGTTAATAGTGAAGATGACGATGGCCGAACTTTACTGCATATCGCTGTCAGTTTCAAACTTAAGGATGTAGCAAAACAACTCATTGCCAAAGGTGCATTCGTTAATGCCAAAAATAACTTGGGTCAAACTCCCCTGCATCTTGCTGTTGCTCAAGGATCTCAAGATATCACTGAACTGCTAGTTGCTAATGGTGCAAGGGTTAACACTAGAAATGCGAACGGTCAAACTCCGTTGTATCAAGCGATATCGATCGGACACAATGATATTGCTGCACTACTAATTAAAAACGGCACAGATGTTAATAACAGAGATAGATATGACACAACTCCACTGCACCAAGCCGCACATTATGGGAATTTAGAAATTTTACTATTGCTGATTGTTAAAGGTGCCACAATTGACGCTAGAAACTTCTCAGGCTACACGCCGCTAAATGTAGCAGAAACCAACTCGACTCCCCACCGACAAGCAGCAGCAGAAATACTTAGAGATTGGGGTGCAACCTACTAATTATCCAAAATTAACCTGCTCACAAAAATATGGAAACACTACAAAAATCGGAAAAAATCATTGCTGAAAGATATCGCATTCTCGGCAAATTAGGACAGGGTGGAGTTGGAATCACCTATGCTGCTGTAGATTTAAAAAGCAATCAAAAAGTTGCACTCAAAGCTTTGTCCCTGCGTCTGACAACTGAATGGAAGAAAGTCGAGTTATTTGAACGAGAAGCAAAAACTTTATCGGGATTGAATCATCCGGGAATTCCTCGCTACATTGACTACTTTCAAGTTGATACTTCCCAAGATCGTTGTTTTTATATCGCCCAACAACTCGCACCGGGAAAATCTCTCGCACAGTTGATAGAAAATGGCTGGAAACCAAATGAAGCGCAAGTTCGTCATATCGCCTATCAATTGCTAGCAATTCTAGCTTATCTGCAATCGATGTTACCTGCTACTATCCACCGAGATATTAAACCTCAAAATATTATTATCCAAAAAAATGGGCGAGTCTTCCTAGTGGATTTTGGCGCAGTTCAAAATACTTACCATCATACTGTTACTGGAGGCAGTACCGTTGTCGGAACCTACGGTTACATGGCACCAGAACAATTCCGAGGAAAAGCTGTATTATCAACAGATTTGTATGGATTAGGCACAACACTACTTTTCCTGTTAACCCAGAAATTTCCATCGGATTTACCCAGACACAAGCTGAAGGTAAAATTCCGACATCTGGTCTCTATTTCGACAGAGTTTGCCGACTGGTTAGAGAAGATAGTTGAACCCGCAGTTGAAGATAGGTTTCACTCAGCAAAAGATGCTTTATTAGCATTTCGAGGGAAACAGCCAAGCGGGATTAATCCCGACAAAATGTTTAAGCGATCGCCCAAATCTCGAATTACTTTAATTGACGCTAAACAATGGTTATTCATCAAGATACACCCCAATCGTTTACCTAGCAAAATCAAATGGTTTTTCCAGTTCATTCATCTGAGTTATAAAGTTTTACTTCCCATCTCTTTGATTCTGGGATTTTTTATAGGCCTACAGAACATAGGCTATCCCTTGTTTAAATACGCTGTAGCCGACTGGGTAAATAAATTATTTCAGCAATTTTTTATTATATCAATCCAATCTATAACAACATTTACCATATTTTATGCTTTGATGTGGTTATGTAGGTGCTTGTGTAGGATTGCTTATCGTCTATTCACTAGACCAATTCAAATCAGTCCTCAAGATATCCAGCGGGTAAAGTTGAGTGGAATTCATCTGCCATTGCTCAAAAAATCGATTAGTTTTTGCCGGATTCGCACCAAGTCGCGTAACTATTGTTTTGGCTTATTTTTGCCACAAGCTGAGAAAGAATGGTTGGTAGGGGAATTGAACGATGTTTTAAGTAAACTCAAGTAAATCATTCGATAGTGAAGGTGGTTCGATCGCATTCGGTGTGATAGCGATCTCGTGGCGCAACCCACTAATCATCCAAAATCAACCTGCTCACAAAAATATGGAAACACTAGAACAATCGGAAAAAATCATTGCTGAAAGATATCGCATTCTCGGCAAATTAGGACAGGGTGGAGTTGGAATCACCTATGCTGCTGTAGATTTAAAAAGCAATCAAAAAGTTGCACTCAAAGCTTTATCCCTGCGTCTGACAAATGAATGGAAGAAAATCGAGTTATTTGAACGAGAAGCAAAAACTTTATCGGGATTGAATCATCCGGGAATTCCTCGCTACCTTGACTACTTTCAAGTTGATACTTCCCAAGATCGTTGTTTTTATATCGCCCAACAACTCGCACCGGGAAAATCTCTGGCACAGTTGATAGAAAATGGCTGGAAACCAAAGGAAGCGCAAGTTCGTCATATCGCCTATCAATTGCTAGAAATTCTAGCTTATCTGCAATCGATGTTACCTGCTACTATCCACCGAGATATTAAACCTCAAAATATTATTATCCAAAAAAATGGGCGAGTCTTCTTAGTTGATTTTGGCGCAGTTCAAAATACTTACCATCATACTGTTACTGGAGGCAGTACCGTTGTCGGAACCTACGGTTACATGGCACCAGAACAATTCCGAGGAAAAGCTGTATTATCAACAGATTTGTATGGATTAGGCACAACACTACTTTTCCTGTTAACCCAGAAATTTCCATCGGATTTACCCAGACACAAGCTGAAGGTAAAATTCCGACATCTGGTCTCTATTTCGACAGAGTTTGCCGACTGGTTAGAGAAGATAGTTGAACCCGCAGTTGAAGATAGGTTTCACTCAGCAAAAGATGCTTTATCAGCACTGCGAGAGAACAAGCCAAGCGGGATTAATCCAGACAAAATGTTTAAGCGATCGCCCCAATCCCGAATTACTTTAATTGATGCTAAACGGCGGTTGTTCATTCATATACACCCCACTCATTTACCTAGCAAACTCAAAGGGTTTTTGCACTTTATCGATCGGATTTGTAAAGTTTTACTTCCCAGCTTTTTGATCCTTCAACCTTTCCACGCCATAAAAAATGCCATAGCCTTACCGGTGGGCGCGACAGTTAGCTTTTTTAAATACACTTTAGCCTACTGGGTATCTAACTTATTTGATCTATTTGTATTTAGCTCTGTCCAAGCTCTAATAATATTAATCGTATTTTATGGTTTGATGTGTTTGTGTTTGATTTATTGTTATTTGTTGAGCAGACAAATTGAAATTATCCCTCAAGATATCCAGGGGGTAAAGTTGAGCAAAATTCATCTGCCATTGGTCAAAAAATCGATGACTTTTTGCTGGATTCGCGCCAAGTCGCGTCACTATTTTTTTGGCTTATTTTTGCCGCAAGCTGAGAAAAAATGGTTGGTAGGGGAGTTGAACGATCTTTTAAGTGAACTCAAGTAAATTATTCGATACTGAAGGTGGTTCGATCGCATTCGGTGTGGTAGCTATCTGCTATTGTCGCTACAATCGAGTGGGTTCAGAAACCGGGTTTTTTCCGAGATACTTCGTTGTTACCCGCAGACTTGGTAAAAAACCCGGTTTCTTTGTCGGGGTGCGTGGGGCCGAGAAACCGGGTTTTTGATGACTGAAAGATTACACAATTACCCTCTTGGCTACCCACCTTACCAATAATTAACCCGAGACTTGTGATCCTCGGGTATCGGGGGAAATAGTCCGCACATCAGCCTTCACCCCAAATTCCATCCAAGCAGCCGCCATTGCTTGCTCAACAGCCCGCGCAGATGCTGAATTTGTCAAAGCCAAAATCGTCGGCCCGGCACCGCTAATTACCGTACCGCAAGCGCCAGCAGCGACAGCAGCTTGTTGCACCGCTTCATATCCCTGAATCAGAGATTGCCGGTAAGGTTGGTGAATTTTATCTTGCAGGGCGCAGCGCAGCCAGTTTTCATTACCAGTTTCCAAAGCCCGCACCAACAAACCGAGGTGTGCTGCATTGAAAATCGCATCAGCCCTGCTGTAATCTGCGGGCAAAACTTTGCGCGCCTCCGCTGTAGAAAGTTCAAAATCGGGAATGGCCACCACGGGCACAATATCGGGATGCCAGGGAATATCGCAAATCTCCCAAGAACCCCCCCCCTGCCCCCCCTTGCTAAGGGGGGGTGTAAGAGGGGATTCTTCTCTTAGCCCCCCCTTGCTAAGGGGGGGGGTAAGAGGGGATTCTTCTCTTAGCCCCCCCTTACCAAGGGGGGGTGTAAGAGGGGATTCTTCTCTTAGCCCCCCCTTACCAAGGGGGGGTTGGGGGGGTAATTCTTGTGCCACTTCGCTAACAGAAAGTTCTTCTCTTAGCCCCCCCTTACCAAGGGGGGGTTGGGGGGGTGCATTGCTAGCTGCGAGGCGACAACCTCCCAATAAAGCGGGGACAACGTTGTCGGGATGTCCTTCAAGTTCGATCGCCAACTGCATCACTTCCACCTGACTCAAAGGCTTACCGGCTAAACAATTCGCCGCGACTAACCCGCCGACAATAGCGGTAGCGGAACTTCCTAAACCCCTAGCCAATGGCACTTGCATATCTATATGGATTGTGACTGGCGGTGGCGATTGTTGGAGGTGTTGGTATAACTTGACAAAGGCTTGGTAAGCGAGATTGCTGTCGTCTGTCTTGACTTTGGCTGCTTCTGTACCTGTAACGGTAATTTTTAGTTTCTCTGTTGTGGAGGGTTCTAGTAGGGAGAATTGGAAGTGGTTGTAGAGGCTTAAGGCTGCGCCGATGCAGTCGAATCCGGGGCCGAGGTTGGCGGTGGTGGCGGGTACAGTGACGGTGACGGTGGAGATTACGGACATTTTTTGAATAGTTAATTTGGAGTGTTCAACCGCAGATGAACGCAGATGAACGCAGATGATTTTTTGGGTATTTATTTTATACCATGTTTTCACAAAGCTATTTATTGCCCCAGGCTTTGCAGGTGTTTCATGGCATCTTGATAATCTTCTGTCTTGCCGTCTTTTTGATAAATTTCGGCGGCTTTTTGATAGTCGGCAATTGCGCCCGGTTTATCTTTTAAGAAATAGCGGACTTTGGCGCGGTTGTAGTAAGCGTCGCCGTAGTTGGAGTTAATTTCAATGGCGCGATCGAAGTCGGCTTTGGCTGCTGGATAGTCTTTGAGGTTGCGGCCGTGAATGATGCCGCGTTTGTTGTAGGCTTGGGCGTAGTTGGGATTGAGGCGAATCGCTTCTGTGTAATCGGCGATCGCCCCTGGGATGTCTCCAGCCTCTGATTTGGCTAAACCGCTGTTAAATAAGTCTTCAGCCGAATTTTGAACGATTAGTATTGGTGAGGGTTTTGTAGAAATGGCAGGGGATATGCCGCCCAAAATTGTCACAAATCCCCAAAGGGCGATCGCCCTGTAAAAGAGTTTCATAAATAATCTAAGCAAAAATCTGAGCGACAGAGCAACTAAAACCAGGTAACAAAGGCGAAGTAAGTTGATCGTTTCTCAACAGTGTAGCAACTAGCCTTAAACTTGCTTGTTCCCTGCGATAAACCTCAATTTGCTGCAACCGCCAATTCACGATCCAGTATTCCTGTACTCCCCGCACTGAATAGAGTCTGAGTTTCAAATCTCTATCCCGTCTTTCATTGTCTGTACCAGCAGATAATACTTCAACAACTAACTCAGGGGCGGCGGTTAAATGGCCGGCTTCGTCTAGCAAGAGGGCCAAGCGTTCATTGCTGGCCCAAACTACATCAGGAATGACGTTATCGGCATCTGTGAAAATCAGCCCTGGATTGATTGCAGCTCGTCCTAAACCAGAAGACATCGACCAAGTATCAAGCACAGAGAAAAATCTGCCACAAGTCTGTTGATGACCCCAATGCGGTGCTCTAGTCACAAATAACTCTCCATCAATAAGTTCATAACGATCGCCGTTATCGGGCAATAGTTCCAAATCGGCGGTAGTCCAGCGTACTTTATCAGATATTGTCTGGCTCATACAAGGGCTCTTGATAGGTGATACACACATTATAAACCGGTTCGTAGTAAGGACTTCAGTCCTCTCTGTGACTTTTAGTCAATTAGGATTAAAGTCTTTACTACGAACAATGCTGCCGATCGCAATTAACCGCACATTACACTACTTAAGAATAGTTTTAGAAGCAATCCGAGTTTTCTTGCGATCGGCCTCACTCAATTCTTCACCAGACTGCAAACGAGTAGCAGAGGTTTGTAGCACAGTTGCGGCACTTTTATCACCCATTTGCAGAGCAGTTTTAGCGGCCGTTTGCAGCATCGTGGCCGCACCCGCGCGATCGCCCTGTTGTAACCTAGTTTCTGCGAGTTGAGTTTGACGGTACTTAGCCAAAGCTAAAATGTGCTGCTGCACCATCGGGTTAAGTGCCGGCTGATAAACTTTCAGGACATTAGCAGAAAGTGCCACAGGATCGGAAAGCAAACCTTCACCGACACTCGGATCGTCATAGCGAATTTGCAATTGCCCGATCGCCTGCGTACCTTCCGGTAACTGTCCAATATAAATATTAGCCAAAACTACTCGCTCTACATCCTTCATTAAATCTCCCAGGCGCACCATAAAACGATCGCCCTCTTGCTGTACCGGTAATTCGATCGTATCTGGGGCAACTTGCGCGATCGGTTTAAGTTCGGCTAACCGCACTTTTGGCATTAGCGAAAATAGCAAATAAGCATTAGTCAAACCTACACCTTGGATGCGAGTAAACAGCTTGCCAAACTCATCAACCGCATCTTCGGGACGCTGAATGTGAGCCAGAGCACCGCCGCCAGCATCAGCAATCTTTTCCAAAATATCCTGGTTCCAGTTATCGCCAAATCCCAGAGAATTCAAAGTCATGTTATACTCGGCGGCTAGTTTCGCCAACTTCAAACAGCGGCTGTCGTCGCCGTGTTCGTTTTCGCCGTCAGTCAGCAGAAACGCCTGAGATATAGCTTCTTTTTTGCCTTTCCCCAACTCTTCAATACCTAACTTAATGCCCTCATCAATTGCTGTACCGCCGGCGGGGCGCAATTGCTCAATTTGGCGTTTAATGCTGGCGGGATCTCCCACAACTTGATTGGGGACGAGGACTTTGGCTTTGTGATCGAAAGCCACCGCGCAAAAGCGATCCCCAGGCTTCAACCTGTCCAGCAACCGTCCGGCGGCTTGTTTGACAGTTTCCAAGGGCCGTCCGCCCATCGAGCCGCTGTGGTCGAGAATCAGGCACAGGTTTAAGGGTACGCTGGAGTCGATCGCGCTTGCCGTCGCAGACACCGAAATGGCTAGCTGGCGCTGGGTTGAGGGCGCAGTAGCATCAAGGTTGGGGTCGTTTAACACCGGGAGCAAACTAACTTTCATGCGGGATACCTAAAGATTGCGTTACTATTTCTTATAAGAATAGCTCCATCAGTTCAGGCAACATTTCGGTTTATGAACACACCAATAAAAGCTGTGCAATCGCAATACTACGGGGAAGGCAACTCTCGGACGCCGCCTCCCGATTTGCCATCCCTGTTGCTGAAGGAGCGGATCGTTTATCTGGGTATGCCTCTGGTACCTGCGGTAACAGAACTGATTATCGCTGAACTGTTGTTCTTGCAGTACGAAGACCCGGATAAGCCCATCAAAATCTATATCAACTCGACAGGCACTTCTGGTTATAGTGGCGAACCCGTTGGCTTTGAAACGGAAGCCTTCGCTATTTGCGACACGATTCGGTACATTAAGCCGCCCGTGCACACTATTTGCCTCGGTTCGGCAATGGGCATGGCTGCGATGCTGTTAGCGGCTGGTACAAAGGGCTTTCGGGCGAGTTTACCCCACGCTTCGATCGTGTTGCACCAACCCAAGGCTTACACGCGGGGTCAAGCCAGCGACATTCAAATTCGGGCGAAGGAAGTGCTGGCAAATAAGGCGACGATGCTTGAGATTTTTGCAAGTTGTACTGGCCAACCGATCGAAAAAATTACTAAAGATATGGATCGGTTGCTGTACATGACACCCCAGGAAGCTAAAGAATACGGTTTGATCGATCGCGTTCTTGAAAGTTCGGAAGAATTGGCGAAACCGCTGGCTGCTGGAGTCATCTAACTGGGAATAGGGCATGGGGAATGGGGAATGGGGCATCGGGCATCGGGCATCGGGCATGAGTAATAATTAAGGGTTAATGGCTAGTAGTTTCTACCCTGATTAGTTATTCAATAGTCTTTTTATGACTAACAATTCCCAATTACCGATTCCTAACAATTACCGATTCCCAATTACCAATGCCCAATGCCCAATTACCAATTACCAATTACCAATTACCAACTAAAAGGAGTTCCGAATTATGCCTATAGGTGTGCCAAAAGTTCCCTACAAAATGCCGGGGGGTTATGATACTCAGTGGATTAATATCTACGATCGCCTTTACCGGGAACGGATTATTTTCTTGGGTAAGGACATTGACGATGAAATTGCCAATCAAATCATCGCCGTGATGCTGTATCTGGATTCGGAAGATTCGGGTAAGGATATCATTTTGTACATCAATTCCCCAGGTGGGATGGTGTCGGCAGGCATGGCTATTTTTGATACCATGCAGCACATTAAATCGGACGTGGTGACGATTTGTGTGGGCTTGGCTGCTTCGATGGGTTCTTTCCTGCTGGCTGCCGGTACGAAGGGGAAACGGTTGGCTTTGCCTCACTCGCGGATTATGATTCACCAACCTTCTGGGGGTACGCGGGGACAAGCAACGGATATTCAGATTGAGGCGAAGGAGATTCTGCGGTTGCGCCACCAACTCAACGGTATCTATGCTAAAAATACCGGACAGCCGATCGAGAAAATCGAGAAAGACATGGATCGCGACTATTTCATGTCCGCCGAGGAAGCCAAAGAATACGGCTTGATCGACAAAGTAGTCGAAGATCGTCCTTAACAGTTGACAGTTGACAGTTGACAGTTGACAGTGAAGTTTTTAGGCAGGGGATTTAAGCCCCAGCCTAAAAACAATCCACCTACAACGTGGGGGCTTAAATCCCCTGTGATGCAGGTAAGTGATTTTTATAGGGAAGTAGTGCGGGGAAACCTCGCACTACGACCTAGTTCACAGTAAATTTTGGCAGAATCTTTACATTTAAGGATTCTGCCATATTTAATGGTATTATCCACGCTCATTCATGCTAAATGGATATTGCAGATTATTACCGACAGTTAGGACTCAGGTCTGGTGCGAGTTTATCGCAAGTTAAGGCTTCTTATCGAAAGTTAGCCAGACAGTATCACCCCGATGTGAATCCGGGAAACGAACAGGCTAAGAATAAGTTTATTGCTATTACTGAGGCTTATAAGTTCCTGGTGAATATTGCGCCCGCCGATGTTGCGGAGTCGAAAGTTGCCAATTCAACTGTGCCACCGACTGCGACAGCACCAGCGGAGGCGGTGAAAGCTCAACCGCAGGCTGTTAAGGTGACTCGGAAACAGCAACCGAATCCAGATAGCCAGGATCTGTCGGGGGCGGAAAAAAAGTTAAAGCAAGATGCTTATTTTGAACTGCAACAGTTGTTGAAATATCAAAGGTTTCCACGGGCGATCGCTCTAATTGAGGGTTTGGCCCAGCGGGTGCCCGAAGATTTGGAGGTGCGTCAGTGGCAGGCGATCGCCTATCAGCGCTGGGGACGGCATTTAATTAGCGAAAAGCAGGTTGATAAGGCGAGAATTTATTTGAAAAAAGCTGTAAAAACTGACCCTCACAATCGGGCTTTGTGGGCGGAAGTTGAGCGGGATTTTCGCAGGTTGGAAGAGATTTATTGATTGGGCATTGGGCATTGGGCATTGGGCATAGAGGATTGGAAATTATTAGTTCGATTCTGTGGAGGTAATCAAAAGGTCTATATTTTTGAGTTTTTCTAAAATGACTTGGGTGTTTTTCGGTCGGTTTTCGGGTAGGGGTTCCATCAATTCGTCGATCGACTCTACCAATGACTGGTCAACATCTAAAGCCTGGTTCCTCCAGTTAATCTTACCAGTTGTGAGATTTACAGGAAAGTCGATCGGCGATATGCCTGTCAATAAATGTACAAAAGTACGCCCCAGGGCAAAAAAGTCCGATCGCACTTCTGGTTTTCCTACAATTTGTTCCGGCGCGGAGTATCCAGCAGAACCTATCGGTGTGGTATCCGTGTCTGCTTCTACGGCGCAGCCGAAGTCAATTAATCGCAATGTTCCATCGGCTGCAAGCATCAGGTTGGATGGCTTAATATCCCGATGTACTAAATGATATTTGTGAATTGCCGGCAAAATATTGAGCATTTGTTGCAGCCAATCAACAGCTAGTGTTTGACAAACGTACTGGTTTTTCGTTAAGAATTCTGCCAAGTTTTCGCCGCTAATTTTTTCCATCACCAAACAAGACAATTTCTGGGAGTTATGGGGGAGTTTAATTGAGAAATAACCATCTGGTTCGACTTGGGGAACTTTCGCCTTTCCCGCTAGCCAAATTAACACTCGCGCTTCTTGCTTGAACAAACGAAGTAAATCGGGATTGTGGCTGTGTTTCAAGAGTTTTAAAACTTTGACAGTTCCCCATTCGTTGTCCCCTGTTCCGAAATCTTCGACTTCAAAGATGTCTGTGGGGTGTGCGGGGTTGGGCGATCGCACTGGTTTAAGGATACGATAGCGATCGGCAATTAACAAAGCCGTGCCGCAAGCCTGACAATTTTGAGCAGCAGCAAGGTTTTCGCGTTGTTCGCATTGAGGATTTATGCAGTAACTCATCTGTCTTGATGCGTCCTGGACTGACGAATTTAACGGATTGATTCAATTATTAAAGCAGATTACGGGTTGATCCAGTACATCTCAGAAACCCGAAATCTGGGCCGCCACTCTTGACACCACCCCTACTAGCCCAGCAATTTATCCCTCAAAAACTCGGCAAAATCTCTAGCATCGCTGCGGATCAAGTGGATGCCGTCATTGGTACGCCATTCTCGCGGGGGCGGGGGTGGTAGCCACTCAAAGCGATCGGGCGGAAACAGCTTTTTCGCCAATTCTCGGACTTGTTTTATTCTGAGTGTAGCATTAACTCGCGACTCAAGCGGTATGTCAAATAAAACTACTTTTGCCCCGCTATCCTTTGTGATTTCAGCGATTTGATTTTTCATCAAATCAGCTTCTTGTTTCATATTTTTTGCATCTTGGTTTGACAAAGGTTTGCTTTGAATATCAACAGTCGTTTGGATAGCTTTTTGCGATAATTCGGGAGTAAGATTGCGACCTTCTAAGCTATCTAGTGCTTCTCGCTTCATCAGTTTTAGATTCTGCTTCGAGCGACTTTTAAAAGAATCAACAAAAACGCTAATCGGACGGTATTCCTCTCTCATCATCGGCAGATACTGGCGCAGCCAATAAAAAATAGGGTGATACAAAGAATCAACTAAGTCGGCATCTATTTTGCGGATAATAGTATCGTTAATTTCTACCAAAACTATCGGAGGCTTACTTTTACTTCTTTTAACTATTTCTAAACCTGTTTGGCTGGCTCCTCCCCCCAAAGCTATGCTCTTTACACCCTCTCCAATGTCTTTAACATTAAGGTTGGCAGCTAAGGAACTACCCACTATTACCATTTTTAGATCCGAATCATCCTGATATACATACCTTTGAGCTTTGACAATATTATTTTGAATCAGGCTAACTCCCTCAGAAGCTGGCACAACTCCGCCGCTGACAAGCACTTGATAAAAACTCATTAGAAACAGAAAAATTAGTACCGGGCGCAAAATAGAACGCAACTGGGGTTTGACAAACATAGAACACCTTCTAGAATTGGAAATAAATAAATTGTTTCGAGCTGCCGCTGTTGAGGAAGATCATTGCTAGCATAATTCCTAAAGCTAAATCTTGATAAAGACTCCAGACTTTTTGACCTTTTTTCATTGAATCTTGTTTCATCAGATTTTGCCAAGTGGGAAAATGAGGAATATGATAAATTACTACGGGTATGGAAAAAATTAGCGTCGGAATAATGTGAGTCCAACCGGGTTTAACTTTATAGTTGCGAAATAAAGTAACTGCGAAGTCAACCGCTTCTTCAAATCGCGGCAGTTTGAAAAGCAGCCATCCGAAGGAAACAAAAGAGAAAATTCCTATAACGCTAAGGCTGTCAAATAATAATTGCTGCCAGATTGGTTTGGTTTCTGTTTGATTTATTTCTGGCGATTGGTTTTTGGATTTATCGAACCCAAAAAAGCGTTCGACGGCTAAACCAAATCCGTGATAAATTCCCCAAACTGCATAACTCCAAGCAGCCCCATGCCATAATCCTCCTAAAGTCATTACTGTCATTAAGTTAACATAAGTTCGGATTTTTCCTTTGCGGTTTCCGCCGAGGGGAAAGTATAGATAATCTCTCAGCCAAGTTGATAGGGAAATGTGCCACCTTCTCCAGAATTCGGAGAGGGAACGGGAGATGTAGGGAAAGTCGAAGTTGTCGGGAATTTTGTAACCCAAAGCAGCAGCAAAACCGATCGCAATTAAGGAGTAACCGGCAAAATCGGCAAAGATTTGGATTGAGTAGCCGAACAGCAGGGTTAGGTTGGTAATAGTTCCAAACCCTTGGTAGTAGGGAAAGCTGATCCAGAAGGTGTAGTCTTTTAGGTTGTCGGCGATGACCATTTTTAGGAAGTAGCCGACAACGAGCGAGCGAAAAATGAAATTTGCAGGAATGTCTTTGAAATATTTAACGCCAAGTTGGGGATAAAATGTCTTGGATTTTAAAATTGGGCCTGACAGTAAATTCGGGAAAAAGCTAATGAAAAATGAAGTGTTGAGCAGGTGTTGGCTGAAGTTGGGAGAGACATAAGCGTGTGATTCGGTTTCGTTTTTGTCTTTTTGAGTCAGTACGTCAACTATTAAACTAATGCCTTCAAATGTGTAGAAAGAAATGCCGATCGGCAGAGGCAATTTTAAAAATAAATAAGCAATACTGCCTTCGGTTCTGGCAATATTAAAAACATCCGCCACAAAGGTGGTCAGCAAACCAGCGTATTTAAACAAACTCAAAATTAATACATTGAGAAATACTCCCGATAAAGCCCAAATAAATCGCTGTTTCTTGTCGGGAATTCTGGCAACTTGAAAGCTGACAGTAGCGTTGATAATAATTGATAGCAGCAGGATTAGTAGCAGTGCGGGCGCGCTCCAACTGTAAAATATAAAGCTGGCAATTATGAGGATGGGAACTTGCAGTTTTTGCAAGGGAGGGAAATAATATATGGCGAAAACAATCGCAAAAAATACTAAAAATTCAATACTGTTAAATAACATATAGCCTTTCTTGTTTAGGTGAGGTATGTCCGGTAATGGGTAATAGGTAATAGGTACTTGCTAATTTGCCCTTGCTCACGCACGGGGGCAAACTCACTTGAGAAGCGCTATAGTTTTTGATTTCGCTTTTTTACCAGAAAGAATTGGTTTAAAGCCTCTCCCTTTGAGGGAGAAATTAAAATCCGACTATTCATTGCTTCAATCCTCTTCCTGCCAGGTAGAGGTAGCTGTCAACTGTCAACTGTCAACTGTCAACTGAATGAACCAGCCTGTGACTAACTATACCAAGCGCCTGCGACTAATGGCAAGAGCGGACTCATGGTGGGAGATCGATCGCCCTTCCTGACAAAGTGTAGCAAAGTTTACTGATTTTTGACGTTGTGACTACCTCTTGAGATAGATGCGCAAATACCTCCAGGGCAAGTTGCAATATTGGGAAACATTTCTTAACATATAGAGAACAAAGGGAATCCGAGGAGACACCAAAAATCCTTAAGCCCTTGGGGTGCGCGGTTAATCAGATTCTTCGCAAACAAGGGCTAAATCAATGAATAATCAGCAAAACTCCGAAGTTTCAGCATTTTTGTCAATGCTCCAAAAAGGCATTTGGCTGTTTGGGATTCTCTCTTGGATATTCGGGCTGACAGATAGAAGCATTGCACTATTGTCTGACGGATATTTGTCGGCGATCGATATTGTCCAGCTATTTACAGCTTCATTCTTTTTCGTTAGTTGGTTGTTTTTAAGCCCGTTTCTGAGTTTTAAGTCCCAGAGTTAGCCGAAGGGAGAAAGCATTCGGCGGAAACTAGAAGCATCTCCCTAGTTTTTAAGTTGTAATGTTAGTTTCTGGGGCGCGGTTGGTTTCTTCTGGGGCAAAATGGGCGGGCCAAATGCGATCGCAAAAAAACAAAGTCCCCGCCGTCACGCACAGCGGAATCGCCAACAGATTCAACAGCGGAATACTCACCAAACCCAAACAAACTAAGCCAAAACTCCCGCTGGCCGGCAAACTCGCCCGAATTAGCTCAAACTTCTCCTGAAAAGGCAGCTTCCGCCGCTCCAAAGGTGCATTTAAAAAGTCCAAACCGACAATAATCGCGCCTAAAGCAACGCCGCCCAAAGTGCTAAGAATAGAGCCGAAGCCAGGGATAAAATTCAGCAGCAGCAGGGGTATGCCGATGCTCAACAAAATTTGTAGTTTTCGCAGTTCAAAGCCGATCGCCAATTGAATATCCCGAAAAATATTCGCCAAATTCATCGGTGCTTCTGCGGGCAATTGACCGTTCCGCAGCAGTTCCAATTGTTCGGAAAGTTGGCCATACCAGGGCGAACCTAAAATCACGCCGAACTGTACTAACAAAAACCCGATTATTACCAAAAGTCCTGACACTAGGAGTACGCGCAGCAGCCAGCCGAAAGCAACTGTTAACACGCCGAGAAAGCTCAGCCAAGCTGGCAAACTCGCAATTAAAGTATTAAATTGGACAGATAAATCGGCAACTAAAACGTCTATGCCTGCCAAACTGGGAAATAGCAAGCTTAAATAAAGACCGATACCAATTAGAAAATTTAGCACGACGGGAACTAATACATAAGTCCACAGCTTGGGAGTTTGCCAAATCAGCGTGAAAGCTCGCAAAGGATAGGTGAAACCTGCGAGGAATCCAATTGGTGTGCTAATGGCTGCGGGGGCGGGATTTGAATTGAGCTGTTTTGACATATGCAGAAGGAAGAAGGAAGAAGGAAGAAGTCAGTAGTCATTAGTCAGTAGTCAGTAGTCAGTAGTCAGTAGTCATCAGGAAGAAGGAAGAAGGAAGAAGGAAGAAGGAAGAAGGAAGAAGGAAGAAGGAAGAGGGAAGAAGGAAGAGGGATTTAGTTGTCTGACGCGATCGAATTCAGAAGCAATAAAATCAAGGATTTCAGGAATCAAGAACATCCTTACCGTCTTGGTGGTTGAGAGATTAGGCGTGAGAGTGTCATTTTCTATTATTATTGCGTATGAGGATTTATTGCAGGTAGCCCCAAAAGTGAAGCTTTTTATTTACCATACCCCGGAACTTACGCCAGCGGACAAAATGCCGGCTTGCGCGATCGCAGTTGATGTACTGCGGGCGACTACGACAATGGCAACGGCCCTGAATAATGGGGCGGAAGCTGTCCAAGTTTTCAGCGACTTAGATAAGCTGATGGCAGAGAGTGAAAAATGGCCTGCAGACAAGCGGATTCGGGCGGGAGAGCGCGGCGGAGGAACAGTTGACGGTTTTGACATGGGGAATTCTCCGCTGGACTGCCCGCGAGAAAAGGTGAGTGGGAAGCGAATTTTTATCAGCACAACTAACGGTACTCGGGCTTTGCAACGAGTGCAAGCTGCTGCAACTGTGTTGACGGCGGCTTTGATTAACCGCAAATCTGTGGTGCAGTTTCTGTTAAGTAAAAAGCCGGAAAGTATTTGGATTGTGGGTTCTGGTTGGGAAGGGAGTTATTCGTTGGAGGATACGGTGTGTGCTGGTGCGATCGCCCAAAGTCTCTTGGCAGAAAGTGGTATTCCGGCGATCGATTTTGCTGGTAACGATGAAGTATTTGGGGCGATCGCTCTTTATCTGCATTGGCAAGATCGGCTGCATGAATTGTTGGAAAAAGCCAGTCACGGCCAGCGCCTCCTCGGTTTGGGTGTGATTGAAGATTTAAAATATTGCGCGCAATTGGATACTTTAGATGTGCTCCCTATGCAGCGAGAACCGGGTGTTTTGGTGAAGTCGGATTTTAAAATTTCTTAGGCTGATTTCTGGGTTCCATATTCGGAAAAAACGGCGAATTAATTTTTTTGGCGAGTTTGTAGCAATGCGTACCGATTGAGTTTGTATGGTGCGCATTGCGCACCGGTTCATTACGAGAATTAGGAATGTGCGCATTGCGCACCCTACGAGAATTAGGAATGTGCGCATTGCGCACCCTACGAGAGTTAGTAGTTAGCGAGCAATATTTTTTTTAAAGAAAGTAGAATTAAAGATATTCGGTAGGGACACAACATTGTTGTGTCCTTAATGTATTTTAGGCCATTGAGAATTGTTGGATTCACCACCGAACCGTTGAATTAAACACTCGGCAATTCGGGCTGATGCGCCGCTTTCTCCCATGCGGCGCCAGCCATTTTCAGCGATTAGCTGCAACCTGTCGGGATCGCGGAATAAAGACTGCACTGCGCCGGCAACTTCGACGGGATGTTTGACTAAAATTAATGATGGGCCTAAGAGGCGACTTTGAGCTTCTGCAAAAGCGGAAGTAAATTGCGGGCCGTTTCCGGGAATGGCGATCGCAGGTTTTCCTAAACCTACAAATTGTTCTGTAGCGGTTCCGGCCATTGCGATTGCTAAATCGGCTTCGGACAAACAATCGTTAAAACTTTGCTGAGTTAAAATCATCGTGGCATTTCTCTGCACAAAAGTCAAGGGCAAGAGCAAATTAGGAGATTCTTGATGAATTTCTTGAGCGCTAGAAACAGGAGGTCGCAAAATACTTCCTTCTCGCCGCTGCGTTCTAGTTTCGCCCTCTTGGCGCCAGCCGAAAAATTCTAAACTAGGTCGCAAAGCTTCTAAGTTTAATTCTGGAGAAATGGCTCCGAAAAATAACAATTTGCGATCGGCAAACAGCGATAAAATTCCGGCTACAGCCTCTACTATTAGCAGCCAATTCGCATAGGCTTCCGGCGCTCTAGAACCGGGCAGTAAGGTGATGACGAGCGATCGCGACCTTTCCCGAAACTCTGCATCAGGGCCGTAAAAACTGGCAGGGTTTTCCGGTTCGAGTCCGTCCATCATCGGATTTCCGAGATTGTAGACGGGAATTCCCAGCTTTTCTAAAGTCTCGGCGGTGAGGGCGTCCCTGACAAAAACGGCTCTACAGAGCTTTCTCGTCATCAACCAGCGCTCCCAAGAGAAATAAACCGATCGCGGCGACGAAATCCAAGCAAAAAAACGGGATTTGCGAGCCAGAGGCCCGTTCTCGTCCCGCAAATAATAGTCGGACTTGGCTGTGCCGACAAAGGCATAGGGCGCGCCGCTGAGCCAAGCAAACAGCAGTGGTACAATATCCCCGCAGGCTAAGATAACGGCGTCTTGATTCCCAGACTGTGTTTGCGATCGCACCCAAGCCCGGATCGCTTTAAACTGAGCTAGGGTCAACTGAAGTAGGCCGCCTTTGACATCGCGCAAAAATTCCCTTCCGTCCATGTAAATAAAGCCACCCGAAGGCATCCGCTGCACCGGGCCGATGATGCGGGCGTTTTCTAGTTGAGCGAAAGCTTGCCCTTCGCCCACTAGCGGAAACACGGCTAATTCTGGCGGGTGCGGGTGCTGTTGCAGTTCCCGCAAGATGCGAAGGGCGATCGCATCTTCTCCGTGGCCGTTACTGAGGCAAAGTAATTTCAATCCCAACTCTCTCAAAAACTCTATTGTCAAAAAATAGCCTGAAAACCCTTTGACTTCAGTCTAGCATGAAAGGCAACTTTACAGTTTAGTTTACCAGAAATTTCAAGTTTGAAATAGTACAAAACACCTTCATTCAATTGACAGTTGACAGTTGACAGTTAACATCTACCTCTACCTGGAAGGAAAAAGATTGGAGTAATGAATCGTCGAATTTTAATTTCTCCCGATCAGAGTTCCGGCTTTAAACCAATTCTTTATGGTAACATCGAGCCACATCCGGCGCCGCTCAAAATCTCTGCTGTCGCCAAAGATATCTGGCATTTTACAACCGTTGCATTGTGGCTGACAGTTGGAGATTTATTTGGTTTTTAGATACAATTAACATTGTATAAGTCGGATTTAAACCGCCCGCTCTGCTCCCGGATCAATTCCCAATTCCCAATTCCCAATTCCCAATTCCCAATTCCCAATTCCCAATTCCCAATTCCCAATTCCCAATTACTTCCCCTCAATATACTGCTGTAAAATCTGCCGAATTTGTTTAAGCTGAAATCCCTTAGCAAGTTGGCGCAGCTTCGTGGCAAACGGCACTAATTTTTGCTCCAAACTTTCCAGCTTAGCGCTCTCCTCAAAAATTTCTTCAATGTCGCCCATAGCTGCGAGTTTCAAAAGTTTTGCTACCGACTCAGAAGCAGCAGGTAACAGAGAAGCATAAGCAGGAAAATTAGATACTGGTGGCAAACTGGGAGTTGTCCGCTTTTTGCTTGCCGAAGATTCCTCGTAAATCCATTCTAGTTTCAAATGCACTCGCAACTGTTCCAAAAACTGATTGACTTCGATCGGCTTCGGAAGAAAATCATCGCACCCTGCAAGGATGCTCTCTTGTTGCGTAGCCTCGAAAACGCTAGCTGACAGAGCGATTAACACCACATTTTTAAATTCCGGCAACTTCCGCAGTCTCCTGGCAGTTTCTAAGCCATCCATTACAGGCATCCGCAAGTCCATTAAAATCACATCTGGTTGAAACATAACTGCTTTCCAGAGGCATTCTTCACCATTTTTAGCCTCGGCAATTTCAAATCCCAAACGTTGTAGCATCCTGCATAACAAATCACGATTTAGTTGATCGTCCTCCACGATTAGCACTTTCCGCTTTTTGCCAACAAAACCGATAAGCCAGCGTTTTCTCCGCAAAGGAGAAACTTTTAAGTCCAGTTTGGCTGCGGGCAATTCTAAATCAAGCCAGAAAGTGCTGCCTTTGCCAAAAGTGCTATTGACGCAAATTTGGCTGCCCATTAGTTTCGCTAATTTCTGGCTAATCGAGAGTCCGAGACCCGTACCTTCAATAAATGTATTGCCTGCTGCTTGGTGGAAAGGCAAAAATATTTCTTCTAACTTATTTTCATCTATTCCCGTCCCAGTATCCTCGACTTGAAAACGGATTTTTAAAGCGTGTTTCGCTGCGTTCGCATTGTGAAAGAATCGCAGATAGTTTTCTTTCAGTTCCGAACTCAAAAGCGACAATTGATATTTTTCTCCTTGGCTTAGACTCCAGGCCTCTGTGCCGACATACCCGACTTTGAAAGTTACTCCGCCGCTGTTAGTAAATTTAACAGCATTACTGAGTAAATTTATCAGAACTTGGCGCAATCTTTTTGGATCGACATGGACGCAGCTAGGCAAGGGAGATACTTGTTCGTAATTGAAACGAATTCCTTTTTGAGCAGCCCGCATCTGAAACAGATCGGCAATATTTTTTGTGAAATTTAGAAAATTTAACTCTTCTGGGTAGAGTTCCATTTTTCTAGCTTCGATTTTGGAAAGGTCTAAAATATCGTCGATTAACATCAGCAAGTGTTCGCCGCACTGTTGAATGTTGGTGAGACTTTCTTGCTGATCTGAGCTTAAGTCTTTGTCGGTTTTGAGGATTTGAGCGTAGCCTAAAACGCCGTTTAAAGGCGTGCGCAGTTCGTGGCTCATGTTGGCGAGAAATTCACTTTTGGCACGGTTGGCGGTTTCTGCTGCTAATACGGCTTGTTGGAGGGCGGATTCTGCTTGTTTGCGATCGGCAATTTCGGTTTGTGCTTGTTCAAATAGCGTCGATTGCTGGATCGCGATCGCCAATTGCACGCACAATTGCCGGAGGGATTCTATTTCTGAGGAATCCCAGGGACGGGGGCCTCTGCAATCCTGGGCGATCAGCAGTCCCCAGAGCTGATTTTCTGCGGTCGGTTGGGTCTGGGAAATAGTTTCTCGTGCTTTTAAAATCGGCACTATTAAGTTAGCTTTTACTTCAAATCCTTCCAGCATTTTAATGTGGCATTCAGTCAAATTTTCCAGATAAATATCTTCCATAGCTCGAATATAGCCTTGCTGGTAAATCTCAACAAATCTCTCTTTAAAACAGTAGTCAAGATTGTCAAAGTCTCGCAGCGAAATTCTATTTTGTGCTACGGATTCCACAACTACAATGCCGCTCCAGTCGGGATTGAAGCGGTAAATGACTGTGCGGTCTGTTTGCAAAAATTGCCGCACTTGTTCGACAGCAGCGGTGAGGACTTCTTCTAAATTGAGGGAGGAGCGAATGCGATCGAGCATGGCAACTACCAGCCGTTCTCGCCTTAGTTGGTGTAGCAGCGCCATCTCGGCTTGTTTGCGATCGGTGATGTCGGTAATTACTCCCACTAACCCGATTAAATTGCCAGTTTCATCTTTAATACAGTCGGCGCGAAATAAAGTTGTTACCAGTTCGTTGCTTTTAGTTTGGATTTTGAGTTCGCCTTGCCAAGATTTGCCTTTACGGATCGTTTTAAACATTTCTACCAGCACTGGAGTTTGGGGGTAAATTGCCGTTGCTCCGCCTGCTGTGTTTAGTTCTTCTGCTGTGTAGCCGTACCGCTGAATAAACGCCTGATTGTGGTAGATCGATCGCCCTGTCAAGTCAGCAATGCCGATCGCATCACTCGTACTTTCCACCGCTTGAGTCACCCGCAGTAGGTCTAATTCGGCTTTTTTGCGATCGCTAATATCAGTAATACTGCCAATATAGCCTTTAACTTCCTGCTGGTCTCCGATTTCGGCGATCGCCTGACCGATCGCCCAAATTACACGACCATCTGGACGCTGAAAGCGGTATTCTGATTTAAAAGGAATTTTTTCAATAATTGCCCGATACCATTCATGTTTTACCCGCTCCGCATCATCGGGATGAATGCCATACATCCAGCCAGTTTCTGCTGCTAATTCTGCATTTAATCCCGTGATTTCGCTCCACCGCTGATTCACATAAAAGCAATTGCCAAACGCATCGCTGTGAAATATACAAACTGGCGATACTTCTGCCAAAGTTTGATAGCGGCGCTGACTCAATTGCAGTGCTGATTCTGCTTGTTTTCTTTGAGTGATATCGCGAACGATCGAAATCATCTCGCCGCCTGCAAGCATAGTTAGCGATAATTCTTGAGGGAACTGACTACCGTCGCGGCGCTGGCCAGTTCCTTCTATACTGCAATAACCTTTTTCCTGGACAAGTGGCATTACTTCTCGTTCAAGATATTGAATTTCTGCGGGGCTATAGAGCATTTGCCATTTTTTTCCTTGCAGTTCGCTATGGTCAGCCCAGCCGTACATTCTGAGATAAGCATCATTTGAATAAATACATTCTTTACGCTCGTTAAAAATGGCGATTCCGTCATGGGCAGAGGCCATTGCTACTGCTTGCCGCTGAAGTTTCGACTCAGCTTGTTTGCGAGAAGTAATATCGCGGCCAACCGCATAAATTAAACCTTCTTCGCTAAAGGGCGAGGCCGTCCACAGCAACCATTTGTAAGAACCATTTTTGCAGAGACAGCGGTTTTCAAAGTAAATACTGGGCGCACCAGTTATTAGTTTTTCCGCTTCGACTAGAGTGGCTTCTCGATCATCTGGATGAATACATTCGATTGCTGGCTTGGCGAGCAGTTCGGCACTACTGTAGCCCAGGGCCGTTGACCAAGCAGGATTTAAACGTTTAAAATTGCCGTCGAAACCGACAATGCAAAGCAAGTCTAAAGAAATGGTGAAAAAGCGATCGCGCTCTGTTTGGGCCTGCTTTAATTCAGTGATATCCATTACTAAACCGTCCCAGAGAATATCGCTTTCGCTCCCAGAGTTTGTCTCATTATTGAGCCTTTCCGGTCTTGCCGCTCCTTGTAGCCACTTAACTTTTCCCGATCGCATAATATGTCGCCACTGCTGCTGCCAAGGTTCCAGAGTAGCTGCTGAAATTGCGATCGATGCTTCCAAATCTAAGCGATCGTCTGCGTGAATTGTGCTGAAAATTAGTTCCGCATTTTGCTCTATTGCTTCTGCCTCTAATTCGTACAGTTGGCGACTGCCTGAAGAGACGTAAGGAAAAGACTTTTTTCCAGTTGCTGATATTCGGAATTGATAAATTGCCCCCGGTAAATTAGCTACCATTTTTTGAAATCTAGCTTCGCTTTGTTCCAGGGCTTTCTGCTGGCGCCTGTATTCGGTAAAATCTCTAATTGTGCCAACTATTACTTTACTGCCGTCTGCTATTTTAAAGACGCTTTTTTTGGTAGAGATGATACGTTCTTTCCCTGCGGCGTCTGTGAATTTTTCTTCGATTTCCAAACAGATACCCGTTGTCAAGACTTCTTCATCTTTTGCCCAAAAAACATCAGCTTCAGATTTTGGAAAAAAGTCATAATCTGATTTGCCGATCAGTTCTTGCCGCGATTTGCCGAGCAACTGACAAAAAGCATCATTTAATATCATCCAGCGATGCTGCTCGTCTTTGACAAAAATTGGGTCGGGCGTAGCATTTATGGTGTGGTTTAAAAATTCTTCTGACGCTTTCAGTTTGGCTTCGTAGCGGTAGCGATCGCTCACATCTAACACTACTTCAATTATTCGGTCAATCGACCCATCTTGGCGGCGGATACAGCGCAGCGAAACTCGCGTGTAAACTATTTCGCCGTCTTTTCTAAGCCACCTTTTATCTAAGATGTAGGCATCGAGCGTACCTGCTAACATCTGAGACAATTTTTCAAAATTGGCATCAAAATCCTCTGGATGAGTCAACTCCAGCCAATTCTTTTGTACGAGTTCGTCGCGCTCGTAGCCAAGCAAATTGCACAACGCATCGTTAGTTTCTATCCACTTGCAATTTTCAGGAATTGGGGGTTCAATAGTTGGCGTAATTATGGCAATTCCGATCAGGGAATTTTCCACCACCGAGCGATATTTTTCTTCGCTTTTTCGCAAAGCATCTTGGCTGTTCTGGCGTTCTATGGCGTAACGGAGCGATCGAATTAACAGTTCGCCATCGATTTTTCTTTTGACTAAATAGTCCTGTACGCCCACCGAAATCAACCGCAGGGCAAGCTCTTCGTCGTTTTGGGCGGTCAAAACTACGATCGGCACATTTACCCCGTACTCTTGTACGCGAGCCACCGTCTCGATGCCCAGACTATCTGGCAGTGAAAGGTCTAATAAAATTATGTCAAAAGTTTCTTGATTCAATCGCTGCTGCGCTTCACTGAGGCGCTCTACTTTCGTCAGCAATATACGCTGCCGCCCGCCAATTCCTGACAGCAAATCTTCAATAAGCTCAGCTTCTTGAGGGTTATCTTCTACTAACAAAACTTTCAAGCAGGTAGGAGGCACAGCTAACTTAAAAACTGCTTTCATAATATTCATTTATCAAAAATTGTGTCAAGCTAACTTGGATTTTATCTTTGATTGCCGGGGCAGTTATTGAATTGTACCTACACATAGATCGGCGGTCAGATTGCGGTGTGAGCGAGCGCTACAAAAATTGTGTTTAATAGTTAAAATCATATCACGAACTGACTCGACTGTCAACGCAAAATATTTTTCATTCTAACTGGCAATTTAACTTCTACCTCCCAGGTTTTGCCTGAAAATATAAGATTTAATTCAGATCCCCCTGCCTTCTAGCTTCTACATATAGCAACCGCCACATCGGTGAGGATATAAATAACTTCATGAATAGAGCTGATACCGTCAAGCATCAATGGTTTGATTCCCGTTATGCAACTGTCAACTGTCAACTGTCAACTGTCAACTGCTATAAGTGCCTACATGATGTCTCGATTAAGCGAGAGTAAAGTGAAAAGTTGAACCTTGACCCGGTTCCGACTCCACCCAAATAGATCCGCCGTGACGTTCCACAATCTTTTGACAAATTGCTAAACCAATACCTGTCCCAGAGTATTCTCTTTGAGTGTGCAAGCGCTGAAAAATTTGAAAGATGCGTTCTTGATGCTGCGGAGCAATCCCAATTCCATTATCCGAGACAGAAAATAACCAGTTTTCCTCCTGTTTACCAGCGGTAATATGAACCTGCGGCGGTGCATCTTGGCGATATTTAATCGCATTGCCGAGTAAATTTTGAAAAAGCTGTACGAGTTGAGAAGAATCCCCCATTACCGCTGGCAATTCGCTGTAAGTAACAACTGCTTGAGTGTCGCGGATCGCCCCTTGCAGGTTGGCAATTGCTTGCTCGATTGCCTGATTGCAATCTGTCATTTGAAAAGGTTTCCGACTCCGGCCAACTCGCGAATATTCGAGCAAATCGTCAATTAAAGTTTGCATTCTCGTGCAGCCATGAACGATATTGCCGATAAACTTACTACCTTGGCTGTCGAGTTGGTCTTTATAGCGTTTTTCCAAAAGTTGAGCGTAGCTGGCGATGGTTGCTAAAGGCGCTTGCAAGTCGTGAGAAGCCACATAAGCAAATTGCTCTAGTTCCGCATTTGAACGCGCCAATTCTTGGTTAGATTTTAAGAGAGCCGATTCGGCGTACTGGCGCTGCGATATCTCTTGTTGGAGGAGCAAATTTTGCTCTTGCAAAGCTTTTTCAACGGCGAGGCGGTTGCTGATTTCTTGTTGTAGGATTTGGTTTTTTTCGTGAAGGTTTTTTTCAACGGCTAAGCGGCTGGTGATTTCTTCTTGAAGCAGCACATTTTGTTCTTTTAGCTGCTTTTGTAAATTCCGCAGGGTAAGGTGACTTTCGATGCGTGCGAGCACTTCTTCAAACTGAAATGGCTTGCTGATGTAGTCAACTGCTCCCACAGCAAAGGCGTTTACTTTGTCGAATAATTCATCTTTAGCACTGATAAAAATTACCGGAATTTCGCGAGTTTTTGCTTCAGATTTCAGGTGCTGGCAGACTTCATAACCGTTCATTTCTGGCATCATTATGTCGAGCAAAATCAAATCCGGCGGATTAGAATTGCAGGCTCTGAGAGCCATTTGTCCGTTGATAACGCAGCGGGGTGCGTACCCCCGATGAGTCAACATCGTAGACAACAGGCGCAGGTTTTCTGGCGTATCGTCTACTATTAAAATGTTTCCTAATGTCGTCTCTGATTGCTGATTGTTCATTGATTGTTTTCCAAAATATAAAGGAAGTTCGGCAACGGATTGTGTAACGGATGTAACGGATGTAACGGATGCAATAAGGCTTAGTTATCCTCCACTGATAAGTCGGAAACAATCAAGATTTTCGGTAATTAAGCAATTCCTAACCGTCTGATACGGTTGCTATCTTTTATTTTTGAATTACACAAAAGAGGTGGTTCATAGTAAAAATATTGGGGAGATAGAACTATAAATATGCTCAAAAACAGGGTTTATAACCATTGGTTTGTCCACAATCTTTGTTATTGTTCGTTTACTTGAAAGAATTGGTTTAAAGCCTCCACCCTTGTAGGGAGAAATTAAAATCAGACTATTCATTACTCCAATCCTCGGAGTTCTTTTGTCAACTGTCAACTGTCAACCGTCAACTGAATGAACAATCCTTAAACCCCCAGCAGTAGAGTCAGAGCGTTATTGTACCAAGTCAATCCTTTATCTAAAACCTTAAATCCAGCTACTTTGCACATAGATTCTAAAGCAGAAGCTGTAGGCAGCCACCACCACGGCCCAAAGTCGTTGATATCAAAAACGGCTTTTTCAATTACTCCGAGAATTGGTGTGCCGTAGGTATACTGCTGCCAGTAAGCTGCTAAGATAGCTCGTTCTGCTTCGCCTAAAGCGGGAATGAAGATTACTCCAGAAGCTGGAATTTCGTAGCGTCCTCGTTCGTTTTCTATAAGTTCTTGGGTAATTGCTGAAGTTAAGATTAAATACTGCCCTGTTATTTGACGCAAGCCGGTTAAAATTTGCAAAGGATGGGGGTGATGGTAGAAAACTCCTGCACAATGAACTACATCGTAAGGCTCGCCAATTTCTGCAAGCTGAATGTGAGTTATATCTTGACTGATACAATTATAATTAGCAATATTTAAACTTGCCATGCGATCGCGAAAATCATCCCAAATCTTTATGGATGCGGGCGCGGCATCAATCATTGTCAGAGAAACTGCACCGTATTTGCTAGCTACAGATACTTTTTCGTTGACGGTGCCCCACAATCCGCCGACTTCTGCAAAAGTCTGATTTTTGACGACTCGGGCAATGTAGCGATCGCGAATATCGTCATTCTCCAACTCTGATAATATAGTGCGATCGCCCGCCGAGTCCTTTTTCTCCAAAATTTCCGCTAATTTCCCGGATATTGCGGCATCTTGCGGCCGAATTTCTAACGCCATCAAGTACAAGACTGTAGCTTCATCTAGGCGATCGCTCTCGGCAAACTTTTGGGCGATTTCGCAGTAAAATTCAGGAGCGTGCAGTGGTGGCAATTCGTGGTGATAGTAACTGGTTGCGGCGTCTAAATCTGCCGGAACTCTTTTGATGAGAGCATCGCCTAACTTGGTGTAAATCTTCGGGAGATCTGGCTCGATTTGTAGCGCACAAAGGTAAGCAGAAACAGCCTCATTCCAGTTGTGGATCTCAGTCAAAGCATCGCCTAAATTGTAATAAGACCAAGAAAAATTGGGGTTGAGTTCAATAGCACGCTGATAAGCGGTAGCTGCTGCTTTCCACTGCTGGGTTTTTAACAGCGGTTCTCCTAAATTGTGGTAAGTCCAAGAAAAATCTGGATTGAGTTCGATCGCCCGCTGGTAGGCAAAGATTGCTGCCAACCAATCCTGGAGTTTAGCTAAAGTTAATGCTAAGTTATAATGAGACCAAAAAAAATCGGAATTAAGGGCGATCGCCTGCTGGTAGGCTGCGGCAGCTTCCGACCATTTTTCTAATTGAAAAAGCGCATCTCCCAACTTGTGACAAGAACCCGAAAAATTTGGGTCTAAGTCAACAGCGCGCTGGTATGCTGCGGCGGACTCCGACCATTTTTCTAATTTGCTCCAAGCTTCGCCGATACTATAGTAAGACCAAGAAAAATCTGGGTTAATTTCCACAGCCGTGCGGTAGATAATGACAGCTTCTTGCCATTGCTCTAACTTCATTAGAACTTCGCCTAAATTGTTGTAAGACCAAAAAGAATTTGGATTCAATTCAATACTTTCGCGGTAGGCAGCATCGGCTTCGTTCCATAGTCCCTTGGCTTGCAAAACATTGCCTAATTTGTAATAAAAATCGGAAATATCCGGTTGAAGCTTAATAGCTTTGCGGTAGTTAACAATAGCTTCGTCCCACTGTTTCAGCGCGCTAGCAGCTTCTGCCAATTTGCAGTAAGCCTCACAACAACTAGAGTTTAAATAAATAGTGCGGTGGTAACAAACTAGGGCTTTTTCTGGCTTGTTTTGTGCCAACAAAGTATTGCCCAAATCTAGATATTCTTCCGGTATTTCGATCGGTTCCACGCTGAGTGCTTGATACCAACAGTCGGCTGCTTGCTCAGCTTGACCGACTTCGGTAAATATTCGGCTCAAATTGCGGTAAAATCCTGCAAAGTCTGGTTGCAGGGCGATCGCTTTTTGGTAACAGTCGATCGCCTCTTGCCACTGTTGCAAACTAGCGCAGACTGTGCCGAGGTTAGCAAAAGCTTCGGCAAAATCGGGTTTTTGGGCGATCGCAACTTTATACCAATACCGCGCGTCTTCTAGCTTACCCTGAGCTTGCAGCGCCTTTCCTAGGGTTTTGCAAGTCTCGGCGGAATCGGGGTGGGATGCGAGAATTTGGTGGCAAAGTGCGATCGCCCGATCCAACTGCCCTAAAGCTAAATATATTTCTGCCTGTTGTTGAGAATCTAGTGCTACTATTTCTGAATTCACTTTTTGCGTTCCTGTTTAGTAATAATTCCATGTATGATTGTAGAGCAAAACTTGTCTAAGTTTTAACTCATGCACAGACATCTGCTTAGCTGTAAATACCGTATCGCCTGCATGACCATTTGTGCGATCGAACTTTAAGTTAATTTGCATAAAAGTTAAGGAAAAACCAATTTCGATTAAACTAAGATAGCAACAGGTTAAGTAAATCCACGCATAAAACGCAAAATACGACTCGCGCTCAAGCTTGCTGTATATGTCTTCTTCCCTCTTCCTTCTTCCTTCTTCCTTCTTCCTTCTTCCTTCTACTTAACAGCGAGGTAAATAATGTCAGCAGCGACTCAGACACCGCAAGTCAGCGTAATTATACCAGCATACAATGGCGATCGCTACATCGTGCAAGCCGTAGAAAGCGGCCTAAGCCAAACCTTTACAGATTGGGAAATTATTGTTGTAGACGACGGTTCGACAGATGAGACACATCAGGTATTGCAGCCTTATTTTGACAGAATTCGCTACATTTATCAGGAAAATCAAGGAGTAGCAGCCGCCCGCAACCGAGGAATTCAGGAAGCAAAAGGCGAATTCATAGCATTTTTAGATCAAGATGACTTCTTTTTGCCAGATAAATTAGCAGCACAAATAGCGCTGTTTCGCCAGCAACCATCATTAGGAATTGTCAACAGCGGCTGGCGTTTAGTTAACAAACAAGGCGAGAGAATTTCAGATATCAAACCTTGGGAGTATTTCCCCAAATTAGACTTAGAAACTTGGATAGTAGAAATGCCCGTACTTCCCAGCGCCATGATGTTTTCGCGCCAGTGGCTAGAAATTGCAAGCGGGTTTAATTCAGAATTTGATTCAGTAGACGATTCAGATTTAGTCCTACGTTTAGCAGTGTTGGGTTGTGCAGCAGCTTGGCTGCCTCAAGTGACAGTATCCTACCGCCAGCACGACCAAAATGTATCAATAAAAAAAGCCCTCAAACAAGCAAATCTTTTTATTACCTTAAAACAGCAATTTTTCGCTCGTCCTGATTTGCCGCAGCACATCCGCGATTTAGAAAATCCGGCTTTCTACGAAGCATTGACTTGGATGGCGTGGCAATTGTACTATAGTGGCTATCCAGTAGAAGCAGTTGAATTTTACCAAAAATCTTTTAGCTACAGTCCTTATTCTCCCGCAGAAACTGTAATAAATTGGATCAAACGTCTGGATTCTATCTCTAAAGCTTACGGGCTTACTCTCGATTCCCAATCTTTAAGAAACTTACCACAATGGCAACAGTTAATGACTAGCATACTTCCAAAAAAAACAACGCGGGTCAGCGTCATTATCCCGACCTACAACAGCGAGCGCTACATTGTTAGAGCGGTCGAAAGCGTTTTAGATCAAACTTACAAAAACTGGGAAATTATTGTCATAGACGATGGTTCTACAGACAACACTCGCCAAGTTTTAGACCCTTACGGCGATTTGATTCAGTATGTCTATCAGGAAAATCAAGGAGCTGCAATAGCTCGAAATCGCGCTTGCGAACTGGCTAAAGGCGAATTTTTAGCTTTTCTAGATGCCGACGACTTTTTTCTGCCGGAAAAACTCGCCAAACAAATTGCTTGTTTTGAAGCTAACCCCTCTTTAGGGATGGTACAAAACGGCTGGTTAATGGTCGATGAAACCGGAAAAGATATCTACCCAGCCATGCCTTGGGAAGATTCGCCAAACTTAAATTTAGAAACCTTTGTCTTGTACAAAAGTGTGCGTCCCAGCGCGATAATGCTGCGACGCGAGTGGTGGGAACGTCTGGGCGGTTTTGACCCTCGCTTTCCGCCAACAGAAGATTTAGATTTTGCTTTGCGTTTGACTTTAAAAGGCTGCAAATGTGTTTGGTTGAAAGAGATATTAACCTGCTATCGCCAGCATGATCAAAATCTGATGTCCGGTGGGCAAAAAGTTATGAAAAGTATGGAAATTGTGATGGATAACTTCTTCGCCAGACCAGACTTGCCCGATCGCATACGCCAATTAAAAAATGCAGAACGTTACAAGTGTTTAGTGTGGATAGCGTGGCGAATGTATCGCGACGGATATTTGGCAGAGATGGTCGAGTGCTTGAGAAAATCTCTGTACTATACTCCTTATAGTGGATCTGAAACTGTTTTTAAATGGTTGGAAACTTTTAGAGTTTCTTCGCAAGAATACAGCAACAATTTTGATGCCTATGCCTTAACCAATTTACAAGAATGGCAAGACATAGTAGCGGAGGCTGTCAACAATATCTATCAATTTAAATCAGCGCCTAGTTCAATTGGCCGCAAACTTGCACCGCACGTACTGCTGTACGCAGAAGACCACGGAATCGGTGGTTTGGCGCAGTTCAACCACTCGCTGCTTTGCAAATTAGCAGCGGACGGCTACCGAGTTACTAGCGTGCAAACTAAAGCTTCTAATCCTTTAATTACCGAACAGCAGCAGCTAGGTATCGAGCATATTTGGCTGGAGTTCGATACAATGAGGGAGTTTTTGCGAATTGCCTACAATTGTACGGATGCTGAAAGAATTTATGCGGAAGCTCAACCGGATTTAATTATATTTAGCGATGGCTGGCCGATGGCAAATTTTGCGGCGAAACAAGTTGCGATCAAGCAAAACATACCTTATGTAATTACTCTCGGTTATATCGATCGCACTTATCAACATTTCAACCGCGGCGATCAAGTTCCCTATTTCGATGCAGTGGCCTATCAGTACAATTTAGCCAAAGCCGCAATCGCTGTTTCCCACGAAAATTTAAACTTGTTCAAGAGTTTGTTCAAAATGCCTCTGGAACAGGGAAAAGTCATTTATTACGGCAGGCCGAACAATTACTTTGAACCGCCCAATCTCTCAACTCGCCAACGCCTGCGCCAAGAACAAGGCATCCCCGAAGAGGCTGTGGTTTGTTTCACGGCGGCCAGACTGACTCCAATTAAAGGATATCAGTATCAATTGCAGGCGATCGCCAAACTGAAAAATCTACCAATTTGGCCCCAGCTATATTTCGTTTGGGCCGGCCCAGGTTCCACCACTCACGATAATATGGAGCCGGAATTGAGAGCAACCGTCAGCCAATTAGGAGTCACCGAACAAGTTAAATTTATCGGTCAGCGGTGGGATATTGCCGATTGGTTAGATGCCAGCGACATCTTTATTTTATCATCCAAAGCAGAGGGAATGCCGCTAGCAGTGATGGAAGCAATGGCGAAAGGATTGCCCGTAATTGCTACAGCAGTCAGCGGCATTCCTGAAGAGTTGGGAGATACCGGAAAGTTAATCGCCGATCCGACAATTGATTCGCAACAGACAGCACAAGAGTTAGCTGCAACGGTAGAACTCTGGGCCCAAAATCCTGAATTGCGGAGACTAGCAGGACAAGCTTGTAAACTGCGGGCAGAAGAGCTTTTTAAGGAAGAACGGATGGTTTTGGAATACGCAGAAGTTGTCGCCCAAGTCTTGTCTGCTAGCGGCAATCAAGATGAATTTGCGTTAGCGAACCCCTCGAAGAGGATCGCCCCCAAAGTCCAAAAGCAGATCGAAAAAGTTGACAGTATGCTCTATTACTATTATCTAGTATGGCAGGCATGGCAAGCTTGGGATCGCGGAGATCAGTCTGGGATGCTTGACAAGTTGCAGTCAGCTTGGAAATGCACGCCATTGTTGACAAGCGAAACTATCTTGAGTTGGATCACAAATTTTGTTGCCTTATCTTCAGAAAAGGGTGGTCAACTTGATACTTGTTCGTTAATTAATTCCGAAGCTTGGCAAGAATTAATGGAATTAGTACAGGGTTTTGAAGTTGCTTTGTCTGTTCGTTAGAACTTTTTGAGTTTGATTCCTAAAAATTTGAGGTACGTTGTTTCGCTTGGGCGTTCTTTCATATAGAAAAAAGCGCCCAAGCGCAACTACATACCTTTATTGCATTGAAGTCTTTTTCTATTCGCCACCACATACAATATGCAATTCACCTTCAAGTTCAAACCTATTAATAAACTGCTGCCAATTTGCTTAGCTGTGGTAACT
The DNA here is from genome assembly GCF_036706065.1 of Microcoleus sp. A2-C3. Classification (NCBI taxonomy): domain Bacteria; kingdom Bacillati; phylum Cyanobacteriota; class Cyanophyceae; order Oscillatoriales; family Microcoleaceae; genus Microcoleus; species Microcoleus sp. A2-C3. The sequence continues at coordinate 67,948 of NZ_JAUBVX010000032.1, forward strand.
GTCCTGTTAATCGCGTATTTTGGACAGCCAAATGCGATCGCCCAAATGCGATCGAACGTCACAGTCGATTTTGGACAACCAGCCACCGGCATCACGTCCATGAGCGGCATCCTGCACGGAATCGACCCCAGCAACCCCCCGGACAGCTTGGTCAAGCCCTTGCAGCCGAAGCTGTGGCGCGCCGGAAGACTCGATATTTACGATCGCGTAATCGCCAGCGGAGCCGAATTTCAACTATTAGTCAGTGACTTGTGGGGCTATGGTAGCAATCCCAAAGGCTGGCCCTATCAAAATTATCCCGCGTGGGAAGCCTTCATCCGACAGTTAGCCCAGCAAAATAAGGGCAAAAAAATTATTTGGGATATCTGGAACGAACCGGACTTAGTAAATCCGTTTTGGAAGGGAAGCAGAGAACAATTCTTTGAAACTTACAAAAGAGCTTACAAAATCTTGCGGGAAGAATTGGGGCCGTCAGCCATGATTGGCGGGCCGAGCATCAGCACTTACAACAAAGAATATCTCGCGGCTTTTTTGGATTACTGTAAAGCCAATAAACTAGAAGTGAATTTTCTAGCTTGGCACGAACTAAACGATACCATAATTTTATTTGTGGACGACCACCTATTCGATGCCAAGCGCAATTTTCAACAAAGTCCTTCTTACAAGGAACTGAAGTTGCAAAAGATTTATGTCAACGAAATTGTTGGAGAATTAGCGCAGTATCAACCGGGGGAAATTTTAGGTTATTTGTCTAATTTGGAGTATGCAAAAGCTGATGGTGCTTGCAGAGCTTGTTGGGATACAACAGTCGGTAAAAAAGTTAGCAATTGCTTCAATAATACGCTGAGTGGGATGGTTACGCCTAATACTTTTGAGCCGAGGGCTGCTTGGTGGACTTACAAAGCTTATGCTGATGGAGTTAATTCGCGGGTGCTAAGTAAGTCAGATCATGATCGCCTTGTAGCTTTAGCCAGTAAGTCAAATTCTGAAGGTAAAGCACAGGTGCTTTTGGGTTATTTCGATCGCAATTATTCGTCAGCAACAACCGTTACGTTGAATCTGATGAATTTGCAGCAGCTAGGTATTCAAAAGGGTCAAAAAGTTAGTCTCAAATTAGAGAAGATTCCCAACAATCTAGAAGGGGCTGTGAAAAAGCTGGTCACGGTTAAAGAAGTAAGTGTTTCGGTTGATAGAAACAGCTTGACTTATGTTATTCCTAACTTCAATGTTCATGAAGGTTACTTGTTGACTATCAAGCCTTAGATCCCCCCTAACCCCCTTAAAAAAGGGGGGAAAAGAGCCTTTCTTCTCAAAGTCCCCCTTCTTAAGGGGGATTTAGGGGGATCTGGCTTCGGCGAAAAGTGAATTTTTTCCAGTACCTAAAAACCTATAGAGTTTAGCTGAGATTATTCAAATATTTTTGCACAGATTCCAACCATTCTCTGGCTGTTTGATTCTCTGAGTTTGGGTCATAATAACAGCCTAATTCATCGAGCATGAATGTTTCTAAATCTGGTTCTGAAATCGGCATTTCTAGCAATTTGCTAAGTTCTTCTGATGTAGCTTCAATACTTTCGGGCGGTTCGCTGCTTAGGTAGTTTTTTACTACATCGCTGGGAGTTTCAGCTTCTAGTGGCCAGTCTTGGTGAAAGTAGGAACTGAAAAATTGGGTTAAATTAGGAAATTGATCGATCATTGGGGATAAGCTGTGAGAATAAAGTATCCGGGAGGTAATTTGGCGCTGCGCTGGAGGACAATTCTCAGGCGAGATGTTGAAGTTGCTTTGGATGCGCGGAGGCGTAAAGTAATACCAATTATTCTGTTGCCGTTATAGTCGATCGTATAACGATTACCTCGACTTTTCATCCAGGAGTCGATCGCACTTTGATTTCTGTTCATTGCTTCCGCAATGGCCGCTTCCGCGACGGAACGGTCAGTAAAGGAAGATGCGGCAGAAATTTTCGTTTCGCTTGCGAGTCGCTGTCCTAGTTGTGCTTCTGTTTTGCCAACGTGTCGCTCTAAAGTATGTCCTCCTGCGGCTTCGTGAACATCCAATCCGCCGCCCGGTATGCTAGGCACAAAAGCTACCGTGGTTTGTGGTATGGTGGAGATTTCCGACTCAATAACCGTGGCGTAAACACCAGGTATTGCCGATTGGAATACGATAATTATTGAGACGATCGCGCATATCATACCTAAAAACTGTTTTAGGCGATCGAGTTGAGTTTTCATTGCGGTTTCTGATCTTCAGTATAGTAGTCTACTGTTTTTTATCTATTTCCTACTTTAGCATTAGTGAGTTATGAATTGCGCGCAGCATTTAAGTAGGCGGTGCGCATTGCGCACCCTACGATAATTGAGAATAGTTCGTGATGTTTGTGGTTGACAAAGCTTCACCATGAAAAAATGTTAATAATTCTTTGAAAAAATCAGTGAGGATTGATGATAGATTAATTGATTATCTTTAAAAATTTGAAAAAATGCAAGTAGTCATCCTGGCTGGTGGTCTTGGTACTCGTCTCAGAGAAGAAACAGAATTTCGCCCCAAACCTCTAGTTGATGTCGGCGGGCGCCCGATTATTTGGCACATCATGAAAATCTATGCCCACTACGGCTTTCAAAACTTTATTGTGTGCTTGGGCTATCGCGGGAACATGATTAAGGAATATTTCCTGAATTATGAAGCCATGAACAATGACTTTACGATATGTCTGGGACGCAAAAATAGCATCACTTATCAGCAGGAACATCGCGAACAAGATTTTCATGTAACGCTGGCTGACACTGGCGCAGAAAGCTTGACGGGAGGGCGGGTAAAACGGATCGAAAAATATATCGATGACGAGAATTTCATGGTGACATATGGTGATGGAGTTGCTGATGTCAATATTGAGAAATTGATGGAGTTTCACAAGTCTCATGGTAAGCTGGCAACTGTGACTACATTTCGCCCGATTTCGCGTTTTGGAATTTTGGATGTTGATAGTGAAGGTCAAGTACGAGAATTTGCTGAAAAACCTCAAATAGACGGATGGATTAGTGTTGGATATATTATATTTAACCGCCGGGTATTTGAGTATTTGGGTGGGGATGATTGTGTTTTAGAACAGGAGCCGATGCAGCGTTTGGCGGCAGAGGGACAGTTGATGGCTTACCGTCATGATGGCTTCTTTTTTGCGATGGATACTTATCGGGAATATAAGTATTTAAATGAGCTTTGGGATGAAGGGAAGGCTCCTTGGAAAGTTTGGGAATAAGTTGGTTTTGGGATGGGCAAGATGCCCGTCCCACAATCATTATAACTCAATAATTATAATCAAAAATAAAAATAAGTTGGTTGTGAGGCGGGCAAAATGCCGTCCCAGAATGATTATAAGCCAATAATTGTCATCAAAAATAAGTTATAAAAAATGGATTTTCAAGATATTCTCAACTGCACAGAAACTTACCTGCAAGAGTGCATATCACCCCACGCAGAAGTTATCGATAACGACTCGGAAGCACTGAAAAAAGCACTTTCTGGATTGGAAAATCGATCGCTCTTAGCGCTGCGAGTTCCCCAAAAATGGGGCGGCGCGGACATTCCACCGGAGCTTTTTTACCAATATCAGGAATTGACGGCTCGATATTCCGGCGCTTTGTCTTTCCTGCAAACTCAGCACCACAGCGCAACTGCGATGATTGCCAGCAGCGGCAATGAAATGCTAAAAAGTAGATACTTGGGCCCGATCGCCCAAAAAGAGTTACGCTTGGGTGTTGGGTTTTCGCATTTAAGGCGATCGGGCAAACCGGCAGTCACTGCAACTCCCGCATCAAATGGCTATTTACTATCGGGGAATGTTCCTTGGATTACAGGTTTTGGCTTATTTCAAAAATTTATTGTGGCTGCGGTACTTCCAGACAATCGCGCGGTTTTTGGTGTGCTACCTTTTGCCAATATCGATCGTGAATATGGTAAAATAGCTGTCAGCGAAATCATGCAGTTAATCGCCATGAACTCGACTAATACTGTGACAGCAACTCTCGATAATTGGTTGCTGCATGAATCGGAAATAATTGCGGTTAAACCTGTTGGGTGGATTGCGGAAAACGACAGCAAAAATATCCTGAATTTTGTTCCGGCTACTTTTGGCTGTATTCGAGCGGGATTGGATGTAATTTCAGCGGCGGCGACTTCTAAAGATTCACCTGTAATAGCGGCGGCTTGCCAAAAATTAGAGCAGAAGCTCGATCGGCTAAAACAGCATTTCCTACAATCTCAACATAGCTCAAAAGCAGAACAATTAGCCCTCCGAGCGGAAGCCATTGATTTAGCGGTGCGGTGCGGGCACGCTGCGGTGGTGGTTTCTAGCGGTGCGGCTAACGGTACGCTGCATCCGGCTGGGAGAGTTTATCGTGAGGCTTTGGTGTATACTGTTTCCGGGCAAACCAAGGATGTGATGGTCGCGGAGCTCGATCGCATTGTAGGGTGATTCAGCTAAGATGATTTTGATTTGAATCGGGAACGGGCTCTCCGGCTCATTCCACAAGCCAAGAAAATTGTGGGATTGGTATCTTGCCCGTCCTACCAAGATGTATATTAAAATAACGTCAGTTTTTGTGCCGATGACAAACAACTTTAATTCAAACAATTTAAAAACGATCGCCTACCGTGACATTATAGACTTAAGCCATGCAATTCATCCAAATATTCCGATCTGGCCTGGAGATCCAGCGACAGAATTTGAAACTGTATCTGAAATAGACAAAAACGGCTATTTCCTGCGAAAATTCTCAATGGGAGAACACAGCGGCACTCACATCAACGCACCCAATACCTTCGATTCAGCAGGCGCGAGTGTTGATAGTTATGCGCCACAGTCGCTAGTTTTGTCGGGAATTGCGATCGACATTCGCGAGCAAAGTCTTGCCAATCCAGACTACACTTTAACGATAGATGATGTATTGAGTTGGGAACAGCAGCACAAACTTATAGAACCGGAAAATCTAGTTTTATTGTATACTGGATGGCAAGCAAAATGGGATGACGAGCCAGCATTTTTCAATCCTGACGAGCGGGGAATTTGCCACTTTCCCGGATTTGGTCAAGCTGCAACTCAATTTTTGCTAGAAGAGCGCTTAATTGCCGGAATTGGTATTGACACTCACGGAGTCGATCCCGGACAAGATGAAAGTTTTGCAGTTAACAAACTGGTATTGCAAAAACAGCGAATTGTGCTGGAAAATCTGGCAAATCTTGACTTGTTACCTGCGGCTGACTTCACTTTGGCGATCGGAAGATTACGCCTTTTGGGAGGTTCCGGTTCGCCTGTGTCGGTGTTAGCTTTTGTCGCTTAAACTGTTGCATATTTGAATTGCATATTCTGGGTGCTGCTCAAAGCCACCCACAAGATTTTGATTATTTGTTAATATTAAGATTTCCACGCTCAGCGTTCTTAATGCGGTAAAATTGGATTAAGAAAAGTCGAGTACAAATAATAAGATTAATGACAGAACTGCCCAATGATCTCAATGATGCGATCGCCCAATCGCGCATAGCAACCGCCGCCGCCCTCTCGGATGGCCAAAATCTCCTGCAAGTCGAATTAGTCTTTCCCGAAATCGCCCTGCAAGCACAGTCTATCACGGAACAATTCTTACCAGAATTTGAGGAGAGTCATTCCGGGGTGAAAGTCTTTTTTCCCGATGCTGGTGCCGCAGCCCTCGCCCGCCGCGATTGGGGAGAAGTACCTTTTAAAATAAGTGATTTGGGCAGCAGCCGCACTCCTGTTGAAGATAACATCGCACCGGAAGATGAAATGTTTTTGTTGGTGAATCCAGCCGCGGTAGAGGTGTCGCAAGTCGAAAAACTTTACATAGCTGCGGCGGGCCGCCCTGTGATCTTGCTCAACCCGCGCCTCGAAGATGTTGCTACTATAGGTATAGGCTATGCAGGCCGTCAGTTGCGCGATCGATTCCTGAGCAAAATCGAATCTTGCTACTACATTAGACCCCTAGACACAGCGGCTTTATTCCGCTGTTACCCGCAACCCTGGCAAGTCTGGCTGGAAATCAACGACGAATACGAATTAATTTCGGAAACAGCCCAAAAGCCCGTGGGAGACGATTTAGAAAGGATTTTAGCGAAAGGGATGGGAGTCGCCGATCCCAATTCCACCGCACCTGCAAAACCGCTAAAAAAGAAAGGTTTGTTAGCAGAAATGCAGACTTTCCTCAAAGCTTTGACTCAATAGGTGGGTACAAATAAAGCTCTGATGGGGAGGGCGGGTTTTGCCTTGATCAACTGGCTTGTATAGGAGTGATTCTTAGCTAAACCCACCGCTACAAGATACTATTGTTTTTTCGCAATCACTTAATTAACAGTATTGTAGGGTGCGTCAGCCATTAGCTGACGCACCCTACAGCTTTGACTCAGTAACAGGAGTTGCAAAAACGCAATTAAGAGCTTTCGAGTGTTGGGATCCGTAACTACGCAAACGGAATTGGAAGAACTTTACTAAATCTTTATAAAAGCAGTATAATGGGTGACACCCCTCCTCAGCCAAAGATCGGAGGAAATAGCAGCTAAATCAGATGCTATAAGCTAGTAATTAAGGTTTCGAGTCAGAAAAGCGGATAAACACAGTGGAGCACCGGCGCATTGTTATTGGGGACGTACACGGGCATTACGATGGCTTAATGCTTTTGCTAGAGGCACTCGCCCCGAGCTCGGAGGATCGCGTATATTTTTTGGGAGATTTAATCGATCGCGGGCCGAAAAGCGCTCAGGTATTAGATTTTGTGGAGCAAAGCCCCTACCAAACTTTGCTGGGAAACCACGAACAACTGATGTTAGATGCTTTGTCGGGGCCGTCAGTGGATCTGCGGGCGTGGCAATCTTGGCTATACAGCGGTGGCGATGCGACTGTCGCCAGCTACAAGGATACAGGGATGATGCCGTACAAACACTTAGAATGGTTGCGATCGCTCCCAACGCATTTAGACTTAGGCGATATCTGGCTGGTGCACGCGGGTGTGCATCCGACTATGCCAATTCACAAACAGTCGAGCGAACAATTGTGCTGGATTCGCAAAGAATTTCACACCATACCGAAACCGTATTTCCCAGATAAATTAATTATTACCGGTCACACGATCACTTTTACCTTTGAGGGTGTGAGGCCTGGTGAATTAGTCAGGGGCCAAGGGTGGCTGGATATTGACACGGGCGCTTATCATCCCAAAAGTGGCTGGCTGACTGGATTTGACCTGAATTACCGCAGAGTTTACCAGGTAAATGTGTTTAACAATCAAGTCCGAATTTTGCCGTTTGATGAAGTTGTTAGACAATTGAAGCCGCAGATTCCACTTCCGAAAGCTCAGTCGAAAGCTCAGTTGATTTCTGTTGTTCAAGAGGCTTAAATTAAGTTGTAGGTTGAGTTGCGTTGAAGTCCGATCGCAATTCAACACAACTCACCCACCGCTAACACACCCTACCAAAAACTACGAAGCTCGCAACAACCGACGTATTTCCAGCTTATAATCCGCATTATTCAAACCCTCACCGCTAGCCAGATTCGGATCAATAGCCTGGGAGATTGCAGCAATCCGATCGCTAGTAGCCGGGTGAGTGCTCAAAATGCTCGGCGGAGAAGGTTGGTTGAGCAACTTTTTCATAAAATCAACCATCCCAGATTGAGCGTAGCCCGATCGCCCCATAGTTTGCAAACCCAACTGATCCGCCTCATACTCAGCTTGGCGGCTGTGAGGGCGACGCAAAGCCAACTCCACCCCAATCTGCACCGCCTTAGAACCATCCAGCCCAGCCGCGGAAGCGACACCAGATGCGATCGCCATTTGACGCATTTGTTTAATCGAGTGGCGAGCACTAATATGCCCGATTTCGTGGGCGATCACACTTGCTAATTCCGCCTCATTATCCGCCGCCGCCATCAAACCCTTATTTACATAAACAAAACCGCCCATCGTCGCAAAAGCATTAATATTGTTGTCGTCAATCACCTGAAAAGTATAAGGAATATTCGGGCGTGTGCTTTGCTCTGCCAGCCGTTGACCGATGCGGTTGATATATGCTGTAGTAGCCCGATCGCGATCGAGCTTAAACTCGCTGTTCGTCAACTGCTGATTGATTTGTCGGCCAACAGTCAACTCCTGGCGATCGGACATATTCGACAATTGAATAACTTGAATCCCCCGAAAAATCAGTTCCGGCAAAGAAAATGCTTGAGTCGGTTGTGGGGAAATCACGCAGATACCCGCAGCCACAATCACCGACAGAAACAGATAAATCCCCCGGCCACAAGTACGCCGGCAAGTCAACCACAAACTTTTTAACATGATTGATAAGTGCTAAAAGAAGGAAGAAGGAAGAAGGAAGAAGGAAGAAGGAAGAAGGAAGAAGGAAGAAGGAAGAAGGAAGAAGGAAGAAG
>NZ_JAUBVX010000033.1:0-74739 GCF_036706065.1 Microcoleus sp. A2-C3
AATTGCAGGAATTTACAATTATGACCTGTATTTATCATTACAACAGGCGAGCATTTGATATTTTCGCAGGAGGTCTAATTTATGCTGCTCTTGGTGTTCCCGAAATCTGGAGGTATCGGCGGGAATCTCTGCAAGTTTATCAATTGGTAGATGGGAAATATGAAATGTGCGATCGCAGTTTAGCTTTCCCCTTTTTACCCGTTGCAGAAATTCCCGGTTTCATCGAACAAAGCAGAACCATCGGACAGCGTGCGGCTGTGCGTTTTTTTCGACAAAGAATTAGAGAAATTTTACTAAGTCAAAAATAACACTTACATCTCTCTTTTCTCCTTCTCTGCGTCCTCTGCGCCCTCTGCGGTCAAAAAATTCTTATTGTTCGCAAAACTCTGCAACTCTTAGCCAAACCCGATCGCACAAATCCGGCGTGCTAACATCAAACCATTCAATTTCAGGATACGCTCGAAACCAAGTCCGCTGTCTCTTCGCAAATTGCCGCGTGTGCAAAACAGTCAAATTCTTAGCTTCCTCAAGCGTAATGTCACCAGCTAAATATTGTTTCATTTCCTGATATCCCAGGGTATTTAGCAGTGGTAAGTCGCAGCCGTATTTTTTACACAAATATTCGACTTCAGCTAACCAACCGCGTTCTAGCATTTGTTCGGTGCGCTGTTTTATCCGATCGCCCAAAACATCAATCTCACAATCCAACCCAATCTGTAGAATAGGATAATCGGGAGGATTTTCGCCCTGCTGTTCGGAAATAGAGCGACCAGTGACATAAAATACTTCCAGTGCTCGTAAGGTTCTGAAGGAATCGTTGAGGTGAATTTTCTCGGCGGCGGATCGATCGACCTGCTGCAACATCGCGTAACATTGAGATTGTCCGAGATCCGCAAGTTGCGATCGCAATTCGGGCATCGGTGCCACCATCGGAATTTTCAAACCCTTGACAATCGATTTGAGATACAAACCAGTCCCTCCCACCAACAACAGCGGGGGAGAAACGGGAAAATCGACATCAGCAATTATTTTTTGAGCTTGCTGTTGGTATTCTGCGAGTGTTAGAGTTTCTGTCGGATCGCAGATGTCAATCAAGTGATGCGGTACAGAAGCGCGATCGACCGCCGTCGGTTTTGCCGTTCCGATGTCAAATTCGCGGTACACTTGACGGGAATCTGCACTCAGGATCGAAGATTTCAGTCGCGAAGCCAAAGCCAAAGCCACTCCCGACTTCCCCGTCGCCGTCGCCCCACAAATTGTAATTAAACTAAACATAAGCTGTCGCAGATTTTAAAAGCATATTTCATTTCGCGATAAAAACCGTCAAATCCTCTCCTAGACTCTCATCCTCTCCACTTTCCCCTCACTCCATCCACTCATTCACCGCGCTACACCAGGAAAGTCGCGAAGCAATCTCACAACTATTCGCCTCCGTCCCCCTAATAAATTTGCATTTAGAAAGCCCTAGCATCGCCTTTAACGGTTTTGTGCTATAATTTTAGGAGTTTTTCCATTTTAGAAGCTTTTGGGGCTTTAGGCCTCATTATTGGAGCTATTTTTGTATGACCAGCAGCTACAGCGCCGATCAGATTCAAGTTCTCGAAGGTCTCGAAGCAGTCCGCAAACGACCGGGGATGTACATCGGTACCACCGGCCCGCGAGGACTCCACCATCTAGTTTACGAGGTTGTGGACAATTCCATCGATGAGGCGCTGGCTGGCCACTGCACTCACATCGAGGTTGACATCAACGCCGACGGTTCCGTTACCGTGACAGACGACGGCCGGGGTATTCCGACCGGCATCGTTGCCAAGACTGGCAAATCGGGAATAGAAACAGTAATGACTGTACTCCACGCCGGCGGTAAATTTGGCGGTGGTGGCTACAAGGTTTCTGGAGGATTGCACGGTGTAGGTATTTCTGTTGTTAACGCGCTGTCCGAGTGGGTAGAAGTGACAGTTTGGCGCGACCAAAAAGAACATTTACAGCGCTACGAAAGAGGCAATCCAGTTACTGAACTTAATGCCAAGCCTAACAAAGGCACTCGCACCGGCACTTCAGTTTCTTTCTTGCCAGATACTCAAATATTTAGCACTGGCATTGAATTTGATTACACTATACTCGCGGGGCGCTTGCGAGAATTGGGTTACTTGAATGCGGGCGTGAGAATTACGTTTAGCGACCACCGTTTGGAACTGCTAAAAAGTGGCGAACCTCGCATCGAAACATACTGTTACGAGGGCGGAATCAAGGAATATATCGCCTACATGAACCGCGAAAAGCAGCCTCTGCACGAAGAAGTGATCTACGTGCAAGGAGAACGCAACAACGTGCATATAGAAGTGGCTTTGCAGTGGTGCGTCGATGCTTTTAGCGACAACGTTTTGGGTTTTGCGAACAACATTCGGACGATCGACGGCGGTACGCACTTAGAAGGTTTGAAAGCCGTTTTGACGCGGACGATGAATTCGATCGCCCGCAAGCGCAACAAAATCAAAGAACACGAACCAAACCTCGCCGGCGAAAACGTCCGGGAAGGTTTGACAGCAGTGATTTCTGTCAAAGTCCCAGACCCAGAATTTGAAGGTCAAACTAAAACTAAACTGGGTAATACAGAAGTCCGAGGAATTGTCGATTCCTTGGTAGGCGAAGTATTGACCGAATATTTGGAGTTTCGCCCCCAGGTAGCTGATGCTATTTTGGAAAAGGCAATTCAGGCATTTAAAGCCGCTGAAGCCGCCCGTCGTGCCCGCGATTTAGTGCGCCGGAAATCTGTTTTAGAATCGTCTCCTTTGCCTGGGAAATTAGCGGACTGTAGCTCCAGAGACCCCGCCCTGTCTGAGATATACCTGGTTGAAGGGGATTCTGCGGGCGGATCTGCCAAACAAGGACGCGATCGCCAATTCCAAGCAATCTTGCCTTTGCGCGGTAAAATTCTCAACATTGAGAAAACCGACGACGCCAAAATCTACAAAAATAACGAAATTCAATCGTTAATTACAGCGCTGGGTTTAGGTATTAAAGGCGAAGAATTTGATCCGTCGCAATTGCGGTATCACCACATAGTGATCATGACTGACGCGGACGTAGATGGAGCCCACATCCGCACGCTGTTGCTGACTTTCTTCTATCGCTATCAGCGCGCACTTGTAGAACAAGGTTACATCTATATTGCTTGTCCTCCTCTGTATAAAGTAGAACGGGGGCGCAATCATTACTACTGTTACAGTGAACGCGAAAGAAACAGTTTGATTCGCAATGAATTTCCGGCGAATGCTAACTACACCATCCAGCGGTTCAAAGGTTTGGGCGAAATGATGCCGACGCAGTTGTGGGATACGACGATGAACCCAGCAACTCGGACGCTGAAACGGGTGGAGATTGAGGATGCTGCTGAAGCCGATCGCATCTTTACGATCTTAATGGGCGATCGAGTCGCCCCCCGCCGCGAATTCATCGAAACCTACGGCCCCAAACTCAATATGCTCGACTTGGATATCTAAGTTAGTTGATAGTTGACAGTTGGCGAGGATGAGTCATTAGTCATTAGTCATTAGTCATTAGTTAGTGACTGATGACTGGTGACTGATGACTGGTGACTGATGACTGGTGACTGATGACTACGGACTACTGCAAGTTTTGTTATAAAAATTAATACAATCTCTCATCAAATCGATCTAAGGTAAATGCTTAGGTAATTTTTAGATTTTTGGCGCATCCATCAGCTACCACAAAAATAGAAGGTTGGACAATATACTATGAGCATCAATTTAGCGACCAAATTGCGTGAGGGAACCAAAAAGTCTCACTCGATGGCAGAAAACGTTGGTTTTGTCAAGTGTTTTTTAAAAGGCGTTGTAGAAAAAACTTCTTACCGGAAGTTAGTCGGAAACCTCTACTTTGTCTACTCGGCAATCGAAGAGGAAATGGAACGCCAAAAACAGCATCCGGTTGTTTCAAAAATTTACTTTTCTGAGTTGAATCGCAAACAAAGCTTAGAGCAAGATTTGTTTTACTACTACGGTGCCAATTGGCGCGAACAAGTAGCTCCGTCAGCCTCAGCCAAAGCTTACATCAAACGGATTCACGAAATCTCGGCTACCGAACCAGAACTATTAGTTGCTCATTCTTACACTCGCTATCTCGGTGATTTATCCGGCGGACAAATCCTGAAAGGAATTGCTCAGCGCGGAATGAATTTGACCGAGGGAGAAGGTACTGCTTTCTATGAATTCGCCGATATTCCTGATGAAAAAGAATTTAAGACTAACTACCGTGGAGCAATGAATGAATTGCCGATCGACGAAGCCACAGCAGAACGAATTGTTGATGAAGCTAATGCAGCTTTTGGCATGAACATGAAGATGTTTATGGAGTTAGAAGGCAATTTGATTAAAGCTGTCGGTCAGATGTTGTTCAATACCCTGACGCGGAAGCGCGGCGCTGGTAGTACCGAATTGGCTACTGCTGATTAAGTAAATACCGATCGACAATTTGAGCCTCGTTAATAGAGGAAAACATTAAATCCTGGGGGTTTGATGGCTGCTTTTACAGTCACCAAAGCTCCGGGATTTTGCATAGATGCAGCGGTTGAAACCGCATCTACACAAAGGAAGTCCGAGCTCAGAGGGACACGCAATTTTCAACGCCGCTCTTCAACCAGCTATACAAGCGGGTTTTGTCTGTATAGACGCGGTTTCAACCGCCCGGCCTTCTGATATTCTCAATGACCAATAACCTGATGAATAGAACCCGCTAGCCGGTCACGCATCAACAATTTGATTCCCGTCGAGCGGTCAATTGTCAACTGTCAACTGTCAACTGTCAACTGCCATATTACCTTCCCATGCCGCGATTAGGAGGAAGCTGATCCGGGACTGGCGAAGAAGTGGGCCTTATCTGCCGCTCCAAATACTTGCTCAAAGCGTAAGCAATATCCCCGCGAGTCATCGGCTTCAAAGGATTAATCTTATTAGTTCCGAGTTCAATATTCACAAACCCTTCATAGAGTGCAGTAGCCATAGACTTTCTAGCCCAACTAGGGATTTCCCCTGCATCTGGATAATTAGCTAAAATCTCGGAAATGCTGGCATCTGGAAACTGAAAAACGCCGTAAGCTTGAGCAAAAATCGCCAAAGCCTCAGCGCGAGTCACCCTTTGATTTGGGAAAAACATTCCATCGCGATATCCACTCATCGTTCCCGTTTTCAAAGCAGTTTGAATCGCACTATACGCCCAGTAAGTCTTAGGTACGTCCGGCAATTCCCGATCGGGTTTCTGAGCAGTTTTCCGCCGTTCCAAACCAAAAGTTTTTACCAAAATTGCCGCCAACTCGGCACGGCTGACAAAGCCCTCAGCATTAAAATTGCCACTGGCATCTTTATTCATCAATCCTGCATTCACAACCCGGTCGATCGGGTCAATTATTGGTTGAGCTTGAACCGCCATTGGCACTCCTTGCACTAGCGCGATCGCCAAAAAAACACTGACTAACTTTTTCACGATTTGATATTCCGGGATTTTAGAGGAAAATCAAAGATTAGCTTCCGGCAAAGCGCCCTGCATTTTACCCAACCAATCTATCAAATTATCCAACTGCTTTTCGGCGCTCAAAACCGCCATACCTCGAATAGTAACCTTCCCCTTGCTGTAGACAAAACGAGACTGCAAATGTTCCGGCAAATTAGCCTTAAGCAGGTTCCAAGCAGGTTCCTCCATCGGCGTTTCCAAAACAATGTGCTGCTTATTTTCCGGTTTAATCCGAGAAAAACCAATTTGCTTAGCGATTTGTTTGAGTTCCACAACACGGATAAGTTGCTGGGCTGGCAGAGGAATGGGGCCGTAACGATCGCACCAATCGGCCCGAATCTGCTGCAACTCTTCCGAGGTATTAGCAGAAGCCACCGATCGATAAGCGCTCATCTTTTGATCCAAATCCCCGATATAATCAGCAGGAATAAACGCCGTCAAACTGAGGTCAATTTGTGCATCCTCAACCTTCGGAATTTCCTGACCCTTAATTTCACGAATAGCCTCCTCTAACATTTCAGCATACAAATCAAAACCGATCGCCTCCATTTGACCAGACTGTTCCGTGCCCAAAACATCACCCGATCCCCGAATTTCCATATCTCGGACAGCCAACTGATAGCCGGAACCCAACTGCGCGAACTCCTGAATAGCGCGCAACCTCTGCCTTGCAGCATCAGAAAGCTTATTCTGCTTCGGATAAAACAGCCAAGCGTGAGCTTGAATCCCCGCGCGTCCCACCCGTCCCCGCAACTGGTAGAGTTGGCCCAAACCGAACTTTTGGGCATCTTCAATCAAAATAGTATTGACACGCGGAATATCCAAACCCGACTCAATAATCGTAGTGCACACCAAAATATCAAACTCCGCCGCGCTGAAAGTCAGCATGATCGATTCTAGTTCCGCAGCCTCCATTTGCCCGTGGGCGATCGCAATTCTCGCCCCCGGAACCATTAGCTGCAACGTATCCGCCAACTCATCAATCCCCTCAATCCGAGGCACCACATAAAAAACCTGACCGCCCCTGTCCAATTCTTGACGAATTGCAGTCCGCACCACCTCCAAATTGTAGGGGGATAAATGCGTCTGAATTGGGCGGCGGCTGGGTGGCGGAGTCGCAATCAAACTCATCTCCCGAATCCCCGACAGCGACATATACAAAGTGCGGGGAATCGGAGTCGCGGTGAGAGTCAAAACATCTACTTCGGTTTTCAGAGATTTAATCGCTTCCTTTTGCTTAACCCCAAACCGTTGTTCTTCGTCCACCACCAACAAGCCCAAATCCCGAAATTTAATCGCTTTGCTCAAAACAGATTGAGTACCAACAATCACGTCTAATTCCCCAGTTGCCAAGCGCTTGTGAATCTCCCGGCGCTCGGTTTCTGTGCGAAAGCGATTGAGTAAACCAACTTCGATCGGATAAGGCGAAAAACGCTCCTTGAGCGTGTGATAGTGCTGTTGGGTCAAAATTGTCGTCGGTGCGAGCAAAGCCACCTGCTTGCCCGCTGTAATTGCCTTAAAAATAGCTCTCAGAGCAACTTCTGTCTTGCCAAAACCGACATCTCCGCAGACTAAGCGATCCATTGGTCGATCGCCCTCCATGTCACGTTTAACATCAAGAGTAGCCTTCAACTGATCCGGCGTTGGTTGATACGGAAAAGAATCCTCTAACTCTTGCTGCCAAGGCATATCAGGAGGAAAAGCATAACCCTGTTGTTTAGCTCTTTTAGCGTAAAGATTCAGCAAATCTACCGCTACTTTCTTAACAGCTTTGCGAACTTTTGCTTTAGTTTTTTCCCAACTTTGACCAGTCAGCTTGTTGAGATCCGGCACTTTATCGCCGACAGTCCGAAATCTCGACAAAGCACCCAATTGATCTGCCGCGACTCTCAGAGTGCCGTCAGCGTATTGCAGTACCAAATATTCGCGAGTTTCCCGATCGATCGTCAAGCGTTCCAACTTGAGAAACTTGCCAACTCCGTGCTGGCGGTGTACCACATAATCGCCTGGAGTCAGCTTGTGCGGGTCAACTTTTTTGGAAGCAGCGCGGCGGCGTTTGCGGACATAGCTAAAGGTAGCGAGAGAATGCTGGCCGTAGAATTCCCGATCGGTAATTAACACAATCCGAAAAGTCGGCAGGATAAAACCTTCCAATTCTGCCAGCCCGCTGTACTTCAAAGCTACAGGGATATGCTGTAATTGCAATTTGTCGATCGCCAAAAAATCCCTCGGATTCACCACAAACTGAGCCGGACAGTCATGTTCCGACAGCAGAGATACCGATCGACTCGGTTGAGCCGAAACCAGAAACACCGTAAAACCTCGATCGCGCTCTTCCCTAAGCGCTTGAGACAGTTTTGCGAATTGGTGAGGCATCACCGGCACTGGCCTGCTGGACAAATTAATCGCAGGCGTTTGAGATTTTTGAGTAGAATTAGAATCTTCTGCCAATTCTGAAAGTTCCAGCCGATCGAAAGCTGCGACATCTGCCATCGATTGTGCAAAACTGCGGTGAATTTTCGGAATCTGCAAATTAGCAATCGGCAATTTTTCAGTTTCCCCATCCGCAATTTGCGATTCCCGATTGCAACTTTCCCATTGTTCCTGTGCATTCTCAAACCAGCGATCGCTATGAGCTTCGCACCCAGGCGGTTCGTCAACCAGAACTAAAGTATTTTTTGGCAAATAATCCAACAAACAAGCTGGTTTCTCGAAAGCCAAACCTAACAGCCTGCGGACATATTTTTCGGCTTCATTTTCTGTGTCAACAAAGTCTATTTTGTTGGTTTTGTCAATATTTTGTTCAGCTAAAACCGCTTTAATAATTGGGTTAAAGCTAGTAGGAGTTAATACTAATCGATCGACCTTATCGAGCGATCGTTGGTTCGAGGGATCGAACTCGCGCAGTTGATCCAAATTATCCCCGAACCATTCCAGGCGCACCGGCAACTCCGCCGCCACCGGAAACACATCGACAATATCGCCCCGGCGACTCCATTGGCCTTCGGTTTCTACCAAAGTCACCCGATCGTACCCCATCGAGGCAAGTTGGCGGTCAAGTATCTTGGAGTCTTGTACTGCGCCTCGGTTCAGCGTCAGACAGTAGGGTTCAAAAGCATCCGGCGGCGGTAAGTGAGGCTGGAGAGCTCTTTCGGTAGCTACAATGGCGATCGGCTTAGATGCAGTGGCGCTTTTTTCTTGCTTGTCCACCAAATCCGCTAGCACCTGCATTTGCCCCCACGTCATTTCGTTCTCGTCGGAGTAAGATAGCTCGTAGGGCGAAGCCTCCGAAGTTGGGTAAAAATGTACGGTTTGCCAGCCCATCGCTTCTAGTTGAGCTACCCAGCGGCCTGCTTCTTCCAGAGTTGCTGTCACCGCCAATAAATTGCGCCCCTCTTGTTGTGCGAGGGCGGAAGCTACTAAACCTTTGGGCAAACGGGCGATGCCGTTGAGTTGCAGGCAATGGTGCCGTTGGAGCTTGTTGAGCAGTTCTGTTGCTAGGGGCGATCGCCCCAGGATGCGAATTATCGAAGAGAAAGTCATGCGCTATTAATTTTTATCCCCGATCGGCGGAATAAGGCTCTTTCCCGGCTGCCTACTAAGTCTGATTGTACGACAAACATCTATGATTGTAGCGATCGGCTGTTGGCAGTGCCACTCAACTACGGGTAGATTTCTGCTAGAGGCTTTCTTTAAATATCTCGAACTTGCGATCGAAACGAGCCCGTTCCGTTAATCTAGTGAGAGGTCGATCGACAATTTCGATTTGGCGATCGAGATTGACATATCCCCCAGATTATGGGTGCCAATTCAATCTAAAATCTAAATCTAAAATCTAAAATCGACTAACCGGGCAACGCGCTTCGCCTTTACCACCGATAATTTGAGAAATGTCCCCAAGTACCGACCTTCTGATTGTTCTCCTGCTGGTTTTCCTCAATGGCGTGTTTGTGATGTCAGAGATGGCCATCATCTCAGTACGGAAGGTGAGACTGCAACAGATGGCAAACCAAGGTTCGATCAATGCCCGTGTAGCTTTGGATCTGGCTAATGCCCCGAATCAGTTCTTACCGACAGTTCAAATCGGGATTACGCTGCTGGCTATCCTGTCGGGCGCTTTCGGAGAAACGACGATTTCTAAAAGAGTAGAGCCTGCTTTGCGCTTGATTCCGGCTTTGCAACCCTACTCTCAGGCGATCGCCTCAGTCATCGCAATTTTAACCATAACTTATCTCACCATCATTATCGGCGAACTTGTGCCAAAGCGGCTGGCCCTCAACAATCCTGAGCCGATCGCCTCTCGTGTCGCTATTCCCATGCGAATGCTCTCAAACATTGGCGCTCCAGCAGTGTATGTTTTAAGTTATTCTACTGACTTAATCTTGCGAATTATGGGGATTGTGCCTTCAACAGAACCTCAAGTTACAGAGGAAGAAATTAAAGTTTTAATCGAGCAAGGAACCGAGGCCGGCACCTTTGAAGAAGCCGAACAAGACATGGTAGAAAGAGTGTTTCGTTTGGGCGATCGGCGAGTCAGCGCCTTAATGACCCCGCGACCCGATCTTACCTGGCTCGACCTCGACGACTCAGTAGAAGAAAACCGCCAAAAAATGCTTGGCAGCGGTCATTCCCGGTTTCCCGTTTGTCAGGGCGGGCTCGACAATGTTATCGGTTTAGTCCACGTTACAGATATGCTGTCGAGGAATTTAACAGGTCAACCGTTCGATTTAAGCGCTTCTTTGCGCAGGCCCTTATTTTTGCCGGAAAGCACGCGCGGTTTAAAAGTATTAGAGCTTTTTAAGCAATCTAGCAATCAAATTGCCTTAGTGGTTGACGAATACGGAGTCATTCAAGGATTGGTGACAGTCAACGACATTTTAGTCGAATTAGTTGGCGACTTTCCCTCCATTGAAGATGCCGACGAACCGCAAGCCGTGCAGCGCGAAGACGGTTCTTGGTTGTTAGACGGAATGTTGCCTGTCGATGATTTCTTTGAACTGTTTGGAATTGATGAAAGATCGTCAGAAAATAGGGGAAGTTACCACACAATGGGCGGTTTTGTGATTACACATTTGGGCAAGATTCCGACAGCAGCCGAGCATTTTGAGTGGAACGGTTTGCGAGTCGAAGTCGTGGATATGGACGGCAACCGCGTTGATAAGATATTGGTAATGCCGATCGACTCCACGGGCGATCGAGCTAAAACCGCACCAAAAACTTAAAAATCGCCCCCAATAAAATTGATTCTGGTGGAACAGTAGCCGTAGGGTGCGTCGCCATCGACAATCCTCAAGAAAGAGCGACGCACCTGTTCTTTTCAACGGCCCAGGACACAACCCTCCGTTTCACTCCGCCCAAAATTTTTGTCTTAAGCAAGCTCTTTTATAAATAGTATCAGGTGCGTCCCTATGAGATTGTCGATCGACTTTGAGGATTTTTCATGGCGACGCACCCTACGAATACTCAAGAAAATGACTAATGACTAATGACTTCTTACAAAAATGAGATGCTCCCCTATTTTTTATTACTCCTAGCCCGATCCTTCCGCAAAGCTTCCAGAATAGAACTGCCCACATAATTGCTAAAAACCACATCCCCAGCTTGATTGTAATGACAGCAGCTATCCATATAAACAATATCTTTTGTTTTGTCGAACGCCTTAACCCCATTCAAAATATTGATCTGATTTTTTTGTAAATTAGGCAACTTACTCAAAAGAGCCGGATAGCCAATTTTCACAGATTCAGCATAAGGAGTATCATTGTTAAAAGCAATCCGTTTTTCTTCCTCGCCAAACACCCTTTTCGTCTGATAATATTGATTCGGCTGAAGGACGTGAAAATAAGGAACATTACTCGCAGACAGCACTTTGTGCATAAAAATTGAACTTTTCGCCCAATTCCACGCCATTTGTTCAAAAGCTGCTGAATCCTCTAAAACCGACTTATTTTTATTAATATAAATCACGCTGCCCTCGTCATCTTCTTGTTTGCCACGTTCTTTTTCAAATGCGATCACATCTCTCCGATAACTATTGACTAAATTTTGAACGTAAACAGAAGTCAAAGCATCACACGCAGCTAAAGAGCAGTGTTGCAAACTTTCCAAACCCTCATTAATCCTAGTTTTATTTTCTTTAATTCTGAGAGTTACTTGCATAGCCTTAGTAGAAAGGCTATTATTTGCCAAGCTAATCAGCGGCAGAATGTGCTGATTGCTTGGCATCGCCAGATCAATTTTATTTTTATTGTTTATATTAGAAAGTGCTACTTCATTAAAGCCATCTATATTGACGACCAGATCTAACTCTTGACCTAATGCCAAAAAATAGTTTAAAATTAATAACTGTTGCGGCTGTTTGTAGCCGCCGGTAGCAAAAGACAAAATTATAAACTCTTTATCTTGTAAGCCGGGAACCTGTTTGAGGTATTGAGGTAAAATCTTATTTTTAATTTGAAAAATTGAATAATCGGAAGCCACGGAACCGCCAAAAATTCCGATCACAAATTGTTTTTTTTTTGTTTTTTTAAAAGGGTAATCGTAAGGAGAGATAAATCCGTAGTTGTTAACCTTAAAACCTGGTCGAAAATCAGGGCCTGGTTTTTGAACAAACCCAAAGAAAGGATGAAATCTTTCGACAATAGACTGATTCAGCCGCACTCCTTCTAAATTGATTCCTAAAGCCGACTTATCTTGCGCTTTTTCTCTAGTATAGAAAAATTGCTTGTGCTTGACAAAATACCATCCCAAGGAACCTAGTTCTAGGAAAATAAATAAAAGCGCCAAGTTGATTAAAGTAATTTTGAGGATTTCTTGGCTTTTGTTAATCAACTTAAAATCTTTCATAAATATTTATTTAGACTTTCTTACTACTTTAATCACCGAACTGGAAACATAATCGTTCAATACTTCCTGTCCCACTGAATTGTAGTGGCAGCAGCCATCTTTGTAAACCGTCTCTTTTGTATTGTCCAAAATATTCACGCCGTTAAAAACATTAACCCCAGCTTTTTGCAAATCATTGACTTTTGACAACAGTACGGGATAACCTTTTTTCACCCCTTCAATGTAAGGACTATTCTTGTCGATCGCGATTTCATTCTCCTTGGCGGTAAAGGTTCGTTTAGTTTGATAATATTGGTTGGGCTGGATAAAGTGAAAATACTTAATTTTTCTACTTGATAAAATTTGATTCATCGCGATCGACGATTCGTACCACATCGATGCTATTTCATCAAAAGCAGCGCGATCCGGCAAAACAGAGTCAGCTTTGGGAAGGTATACTATATCGCTATTTGCCGTGTCTGGGTTGGATTGTTTGACTTGCCGGTCATACTTGACAATGGCTTGCTGGTAATTGTTGATTAATTGTTTCACCTCTAGCGAGGTGATAGCGTGACACAAAGCAAGCTGACAAGTTTGCAATTTGTCAATACCTGCTTTCAACTGTTTTTTAGTTTCGCTAATTTGCACGATCGAACTCATTGCTTCCGGCGACAAGTTGTTATTGGCTAAACTCGTCAGTGGCTTTACGTGCTGAACGCTGGGCATTCCTATTTCTAATCCGGCTTTGTTGTTTAAATTTGACAGTGCTACTTCGTTAAAACCGTCAATATTGATGGCTAAATCTAAATCTTGACCCAAGGCCAGAAAGTAATTTAAAATCAATAATTGTTGGGGTTGTTTGTAGCCGCCGTTACAAAAATTTAAAATTACAATTTCTTTGTTGGCGAATTCTGGATAACTCTTTAACTTTTTAGAAAATCTTTGAGTGATGTATTCATCTACGGCAAAGTTGTTAGCAACAGAACCGCCGAAAATTCCTACGATCAATTGATTTTTATTACTTTTAATAAACGGATATTCGTAGAGGGAATAAAAGCCTTCTTTGTTGACTTTTAATTTTAATTTTTCATTGGGAAAAGCACCTTGTTTGAGCACGTAGCCAAAAAACGGGTGCAGTCTTTCTACGATAGATTCATCTAGTCTAATTCCGATCCTTTCAATGTCTTCTACTACTTTTTCTTTACCTTTGGTTCTGGTATAAAAAAACTGCTTTTGATTGATAAAATAAAAAGCTAGCGATAAAGCTTCCAGGCAAATAAAGGCGATCGCCAAATTGACAGCGATTAAAGTTAATATATTTTTGCCTTTTTGGAACGAGGTTGAGTCTTTCATGAAATTTGAATGATTAGGGTTGTTTTTTGGGGGCTTGAGACTGCTTCAGGTTTTCGCACAAATTGCGATCGATCAGGATGCTGCCCAGCCGGTGTCCCAGTTCGTTCCAGTGACCCCCACAGGGTACAGAATTCTCAAAACCGTGGGCGCACACTTGAAATTTTTCAGTATAACCTTGGAACTGTTCGGATAAATTCAGTACCCTAAAACCCTCGCGCGCGCCCAATTTTTCCAGCCGCCGATCGGGATAAAATAAATCCTGAATGTTGTACTCCTGCATAAACTTTTGCCGCTTAGCCGGATCGCGATCGACTTGCATCGGAGTGCCGATCGTCACAAGTAAGAAATCAGCATTTTTCTGCACGACTTCATTGCGAATCTCCACAATCAAACCTTCTGTCACCTTCCAGGCATCTTGCCAAGCTGCATCTTGAGGTGGAATGAAGTTTTTGGTACTCAAAGCGGTAAAATCCGCAGATAACTGCAACTTTTTCTGGTCTAAATCAATTTTTTTGATGACCTGCAAAATGCGCGAATTGTTGACGAGAAAACTGGGCAATCTATCTACGAATGAAACGGCTCTTGCGTTGCGGTCGATCGGTGCTAAATTGCGAAAAGACATATCCGGTACTAACTTGCCGCTAGCATTATACACAAAAAATGGTCGATAGTGGTCGTATTCTAGTTTGGGGGAATTGTTAATTACATCATTGCCAATAAAAAAGGCAAGAATTACAATATCAGGATTGTAATCCCATACTTTTTTTTGCAGCATTATCAATTCTTGAGCATTACCGTAACCCTGCACGCCGAAATTGATGACTTCAACATTTTTGCGTCCCTTAACAGCCTCGCAGTTGCCTAGTTTTCGCTCCAATTTTGACCAGAAAGTTTGTTCGACTGGTACGTGAATTGCTTCGGTGAAAGAATCGCCTAAAACTGCGATTCGGAGAGTGTTGGGAGGTTTGGCTTTTGTGTGTTCGCGATCGCGCAAACCCTCACTATTCACCTGCACAAAACTCTTACCTTCGCCGTTCCACTCGCCCGACACACCGGGTTTGAGCTTCCAACCCAGATCGCGATCGGCAGTGTGGAAACCTGTGGGTGCAGAGTCTGCGACATCAGGAATTTTTGGATAACCCTCAAATCTAGCAACTCGCAATCCAACTTCACCAATTATCACTCCCATCAACAAACCGCCGAGTGTCAAACCTAAATTGACACCCAAATTTTTCAACTTGCTCATTCTTTCAAAACAACGTGTAAATAAACGGAGCAATCACAGAACCCTGACTTAATACAATCAAAGCTCCCAAAAAGACTAAAGTCACAATTAACGGTAGCAGCCAATATTTTTGGCGTTCCTTCATAAACGCCCACAAATCTTTAAGAAAGTCTATTGTTGATTCAAACACTTAGAAAGGACGCTCCATACTAACTTTTGTTCTTGCTTTACTTGCGACGCGGTAAGTATCCATTTTAGGATTAAGTTTGCGCCGCATCGCATCTTCACCAAACAGGCTTTTAATAAATCCCATCGGCCAAATTATCAGGTAAAAAACTATCCCCAAAATAATCGGCGTTTCGATCTTATTGAGAGTCAGTCCAAACCGCATCCATGCGTGATAAACGGGATTCAACGATTTCGGTGCAACTAATGCTAGCACAACTAGGACTGCGCCGATTGCCCAAGGCCACCAAGGTATAGAATGCCGCCGCAGTAAAGGTACTGCTAAACCGAACACCAGTGCAATTAAGCCGCCAATTAGCAGCCCGAAATCGCGCAAGCCTTTTTGATCGAGTTTTTTTATTTCGTCGCTCATTGTGAAGGAAGAAGGAAGAGGGAAGAAGGAAGAGGGAAGAAGGAAGAGGGAAGAAGGAAGAAGGAAGAGGGAAGAAGGAAGAGGGAAGAAGGAAGAATTTCAGCTAATGACAACTGTCAACTGCCAACTGACTAATCTAGTTCAAATTCATTTTTCCAAGCATCATCTTGTTTCCAAGGAATTTGTTCTGATTTAGGAATTAAGAAATTCTCTAAAACCAGATAATCCATTTCGGTTCGCATGAAACAGCGGTAAGCATCTTCGGGAGTGCAAACAATGGGTTCGCCTCGGACGTTGAAAGAAGTATTTACCAGAATCGAACATCCCGATCGCTCTTCAAAGTGACTGATTAAGTCATAGTACCGAGGATTGGTTTCTTTGTGAACTGTTTGGATGCGAGCCGAGTAATCGACGTGGGTAACAGACGGAATTTCCGATCGCGGAATGTTGAGCTTTTCAATGCCAAACAACTGTTCTTGTTCGGGAGTCATCGGGATGCGGAGACTGGATTTGACAGGTGCTACCAATAGCATATAAGGGCTAGAATGGTCAATCTCGAAATAATCCGCAACTCGTTCGGCTAAAATTGACGGTGCAAAAGGTCGAAATGATTCCCGATATTTGATTTTCAGGTTCATCACGGACTGCATTTTAGCATTGCGTGGATCGCCAATGATCGATCGCCCGCCCAGAGCCCGCGGCCCAAATTCCATCCGCCCTTGGAACCATCCGACGACATTTCCCTGTGCCAAAATTTCCGCCAACTGCGGCATCAATTCGGCATCGTCCAATCGGTGATAGCTAGCTTTGACAGCATCCAAATATTCGAGAATTTCTGCGTCTGTAAACCTTGGCCCCAAATAGGAACCGCGCATTTTGTCGTGACAAGTTAAATGAGCCACCGACTTCGCCACTGTTGCGACAGCTTGGCTTGTAGTAAGGACTTCAGTCCTCTCCTCGTTCGTAGTAAGGACTTCACTCCTCTCTTGTTTGAGATTATTTGCGACAGGTAACTCGTCGCCCACAGTACGAGTTTGTTCGCAATACTGATACCAAATCGCCAAAGCCGCGCCCAAAGCACCGCCAGCATCTCCTGCGGCCGGTTGAATCCAAATATCTTTGAAAATACCTTCCCGCAAGAGTCGGCCGTTAGCAACGCAGTTGAGAGCAACGCCGCCCGCGAGACAAAGATAATCGACATCCAATTCTTTTTTAACTGTTCTGCAAAGCCGCAAAACAACTTCTTCGGTAACAACTTGAATGGAAGCTGCAATGTCCATTTCCCGCTGAGTCAGTTGTCCTTCACCTTGACGCGGCGGCCCTTCAAACAGTTCGTCAAACTTCTTATTTGTCATGGTTAAGCCAACTGTGTAGTTGAAATAATCCATGTTTAAACGGAAAGTTCCGTCATCTTTGAGATCCATCAAATGGGTGAGAATTTTGTCTACATACTTGGGTTCGCCGTAGGGCGCTAAACCCATGAGTTTGTATTCACCAGAGTTGACTTTGAAGCCTGTGTAGTAGGTGAAAGCTGAATAAAGCAAACCTAGGGAGTGGGGAAAATCGATTTCCCACTGAGGTGTTAGTTGGTTGCCGTCTCCCAGCCAAACGGAGGTTGTGGCCCACTCGCCTACGCCGTCGAGACACAAAACGGCGGCTTTTTGGAATGGGCTGGGGAAAAATGCTGAGGCTGCGTGGGATTGGTGGTGCTCGGTAAATAGCAGAGGTGGCAGTTTATTGGTTTTGCAGTTTGCTATTTCTGCTAAATCTCTTTTGAGCATGGTTTTGAGGTAAAGCTTTTCTTTCAGCCATATGGGCATGGCGGTTAGGAAAGAGCGAAAACCTTTGGGTGCGTAGGCTAAGTAGGTTTCGAGAAGGCGCTCGAATTTGATTAATGGTTTGTCGTAAAAGACTATGCGATCGACTTCCCGTAATTCTATGTTCGCTTCTTTTAGGCAATAGGCGATCGCATTCTTGGGAAATCTGGCGTCGTGCTTTTTGCGGGAAAATCTTTCTTCCTGCGCTGCGGCGATAATTTCTCCATCGCAAATTAAGGCTGCGGCGCTGTCATGGTAGTACGCCGAGATTCCAAGTATGTTCATCCGTCTCCTCACAAATCGCTATGCGCTCGTATCTGAGTATTTAGAATAGCAAATGATTATAGCTTTAGTGGTGCTGATTTGGAGTTGAGTTTTGCGATCGCCTCTAACTTTACCGCAATAAATCTCGGTGCGCGGCCCCTCAACCGTCTGACACCAACCAGCTAGCGCCTGCGAATCCTGCGCCCCCAAGCTCTTAAATAAGTGGCCGCGGGGAATTGATAAAATTCGCCTACCAACCACAGCACTATGCCTAAATGGGACAAAAAGGCTAAACCAGTCCAAGCAGCAGGCAGCCACGACAAGCGGCTGCCGGGAACCGGGGGAAAGTAGTAAGCGGAAAGTCCGAGCAAGATGGTGGGAAGGAAGATGAGACCGATCGCTGCGGCAAAATAAGGCCATCCGAATTCTACGCCTTCGAGGTGTGCTCCTATCCATTTTTTGCCATTCCAGTGCCAAGTTACCGGCGGCTGGCGATCGGCCATTTTGAGCGATTGCCTTTCTTCGTTGGCGGTAAAAATGTGCTGGCAGAAGTTGCAAGCTAGGGCTTCCATCATCGGCATGGTAGCAATTTCACCGGTGCGACAGACTGGACAGGGATATGTATCTTGAGAGTTGAAAGGTCTGGTTGATTTTTTAATAGTCTGCATGGATCGGGCTGCTTGTCAAGATATTGAGAGATCTTAACAGAGTTGGGTGAGGGCGGGTTTTTGTAAGTCGCAGAATATTTGATAGTGGGGTGGGGGCGGGTTTTGAGTGAAGTTATTGGTTGAGATGCGATCGATTGTCGCTAAACCCGCCGCTACATTAATGTAGATTAATTGCGGTGATTGTTGCTGTACTTAATTCGGGCTCCTGCCCATTGAAGTTTTTCCCTCAAAGTGCCGTAATAAGAATAGTTTTCTCGCAAAATGATAAACTTGGCTTCGCAGTCTGCCATCCGCACGTCTACGCGCTGTCCGGGCCAAATTGCTGTACCTAAAACGCCGTCCATCCAGAGTTTTGTGCTGAGTTCGTAATCTGCTAAGGGCCAAATGCTGACGACTGAACCGGGTGGTAAAACTACAGCCCGACTGGATAAGCTTAAAGGGCAAATCGGAGTAACTGCGATCGCATTCATCCCTGGATGAATAATCGGCCCGTGGGCGGAGGCGGTGTAGCAAGTTGAACCGGTGGGAGTTGCCACAATTAAGCCGTCGCCTTGATATTGATCGACGACTTCGCCGTCAACTTCCATTTCTAGAATACAGCTCGGCATTCGATCGGCAGAAGCGGGTTTGACACACATTTCATTAAGTGCCAAAAATCGATCGCTCTCCGGTTCCAGATTAGTTCTGTTTCCCTCAAAAACCGTCGCCTGCAACATCATCCGCTTCTGCACAGCATACCTATCTTCGGCTAGTCTGTCCCAAATCTCCTCAGTATTTTGGAAATCCTCAAAAGACTCGGTTAAAAAACCCAGATGTCCCCCCACATTCGCTGCCAAAATCGGGATACCGTCAGCAGCTAAATTCCGGGCTGCTGCCAGGGCTGTACCGTCGCCACCGAGGACTACTGCTAGATCGATAGGGCTGTTACTAGAAGCTAAAAATACTGGATATGGGTTATCTTTTGGGCCGCTGGGGCCCATTAAAACTTGACATCCGCGACTTTCTAACTGGCGGGCACATTGTTCTGCCCACCGCTGGCTGAGGATGTCTCTGGCTTTGTGGGCGATAATTACTTGTTTTAGTTGCACAATTAGTCCGTCGATTTTAGATTTTAGACTTCGGCTAGCGCTCAGTCGAAGGATTTCGCACTGCCAAGAAGGAAAGCTCCAAACCCTTATATAATAAGTCATTCGTCATCGAAAAATCCCATCAGCCATCAATACTCCGGGATTTGGGGCGGGGCCAGACAATGCTGGAATCGGCTGCGAGGATGCGAGAAACTGCGATCGCTCCAAGACGGTTGAGGTGGCTTGGATCGAAAAAAAAGTCGTTGCGGCCTGGCCACCGCTGCGAGAAGTCACGGAAAGCGAAGCCTTTTTGTCGCGAGAGTTGCTGCATTCGCTGCCGAAACTGCTGTTCTGCCGATCGACGTGTGGGATCTAAGTAGTCGTCGGTGAGGGGCAGATTGACGAAAATTAGGGGGATTTTGCGAGTTTTGGTAAATGCTACGACTGAATTAAAGGCTGTTGCTTGTTGGCCGCTGAGGTTGAAGTCTTCGTAGTCGCGATCGTACTTACCTGACACGTAAGGCCTTTGTCGATAATAGGTGTTGGGGTTGTAACTGCCTGACATAGACATGAATCCGTTAGAGTCGATCGCATCTGCTAATTCGCTGACTTGTCTAATTGCTACTTTTGTTGGTGGCGCTGCATTGTTAGCAACAGGCAAGATGCCCGTTCCACTAGACATAAATTTGACTGTGGGGTGGGCATCTTGCCCGCCCCTGGAAAGCTGATCGACAGATGCCTGTGCTCGGCGGAAAGTGCTGTTAGCGCAGGGCTGCGGGAATCTGTAACACTGGGGAATCACATTCGGTTCATCGGACACGAGTTGAGGACGAACGCCTGCTGCTAAAAGCTGGCTGCCTTCAGAATCGACGATCGAATTAAAAGTGCGATCGTCCCGGCCGCTGTTAAATGCGCGCACACCGTCCGCCCAGACAATCATTTGAGGCAAATAATCTGGCTTCAAAAGCCGCCGCAGTTGAAAGTCAACTACTTGGGCAGTTGCGCCGTTGATTGCAAAGTTGAATATTTTTAAGCCCGGACGCCCGGACGCGGCTAAAGCTTGTTTTAGCTGTTTGGGATCGACGCCTTGCAAGGCGCGGGAACTACCGACAATCAAAACATCTGGCGGGCCAACGGCTGCAACGTAGGATAGGTATAGTTCTAGCTGTTCGTCGAGTAAATCGCTGCTGAAGCTGACTGTACTAGCTTGCGATCGGGTTGCGCCCGCTTGCTGTTGGGAATAAACCAGGTTTTTCGTGTACTCGATGACTTTTTTCTCGGCAAACGCCCGCCGGGGACTGCCGGGGGGAACTGCTTGCATCCAAGCGACGGCTTGCACCCACAGGGCTGCTACTTCGTCCCACTCTTCTTTTGAATTGGCAGATTGAGCTAAATTAGAAGCTTGGGTGGCAAAGTTAATTGACTCCGCAAATGGGTCGTTTTGGGTGCAGGAGGAAGCGCTGAGGGCTTTTTGGTTTTTTTTGGGGTTTTTAGCCAACACAGAGCTTGGCAGCTCCGCTAGGGCTGCCGGTTCGGTGGTGTTAGATGCCCTAGGGCTGTTGGGCTGGTTGGGTTGCGAACATCCGGCTGTTAGGGCGATCGCGGTTGCGGCGGCGCAGGTAAGTTTTAAGATGTTAGTGGTCAGGCTAGCAATATAGCGGCGAATCATACAGCTTTCACCGTTGGCGAAACATTAGTAGATATTACCGCAAACGGTCTGGTCAGGTTAATTGCGTATTTCGGTATGGGATTCGATGACTGCTTCGGCTTGCAGGGCGATCGATCGCAATTTATCAAGAGTATCCTGATTAGCGCTCTGCCACAATCCCCGTTGACGAGCTTCTAACAATCTTTCCGCCATATCTCGCAGCGCCCAAGGATTATTTTCCTGAATAAATCCCTGCACTTTTTCATCAAAAATGTAAGCCTCTGCAATTCCTTCATACATGAAATCTTCTACACAATTTGCCGTCGCATCGTAAGCAAACAAAAAATCAACCGTTGCGGCAATTTCAAAAGCACCTTTATAACCGTGGCGCATCGCCCCTTCAATCCATTTTGGATTTACCGCCCTGCTGCGATAAACCCGCGCAATTTCTTCTTTGAGTTGGCGCACTTTCGGATTTTCGGGAATCGAGTTATCGCCAAAATAGGTTTCAGGATTTTTGCCTTGCAAATTGCGAATTGCCGCCGTCATTCCGCCTTGAAATTGATAATAATCATCGGAGTCGAGGATGTCGTGTTCGCGGTTGTCTTGGTTTTGCAAAACTATTTGCATTTGGCCGAGGCGTTTTTCAAATGCTTCTGGCGCACAACATCCCCATTCACTTTGTTTAACTCCTGCAACATCTCCCTGCAAATTTGAGGAACTAGAGGAAGTATAGGCGTAACTACTCCAATTAATGTAAGCTTTTGCTAAATCGCCGTCGTCTGTCCAGTTTTGAGCTTCAATTATGCCCTGAAGTCCCGCACCGTAAGCCCCCGGTTTTGAACCAAAGACTCGAAATTGCGATCGCACTTCTGCATCTTCCCGACTCAAGCCCACCGATTCCCAATCCAAAATCTCTTGTTTAACTTGCGCTGCTAAAGGATTATCTTCCGCAGGTTCATCTAAATTTGCCACAGCTTTTACCGCACTGTCAAACAAGTCTATTAAATTAAAAAAAGCATCACGGAAAAAGCCCGAAATTCGCAAAGTAACATCAACTCTCGGCCGCCCCAAAACAGCAACAGGCAATATTTCAAAATCTACAACCCGGCGCGAAGGCCCATCCCATATCGGTTGAACTCCGATTAATGCTAAGGCTTCGGCGATGTCATCTCCCCCTGTCCGCATTGTCGATGTTCCCCACACTGACAAACCCAAAGTTTTGGGATATTCGCCATTTTCTTGAGTGTATCTTTCGATCAAAGTTTCGGCCGCAACTCTGCCAACTCTCCAAGCAGTTTCTGTGGGAATGGCGCGGATATCTACTGAGTAAAAATTGCGGCCTGTGGGCAGTACATCGGGTCTGCCGCGGGTGGGCGCGCCGGATGCGCCGCTGGGGATGTGCCGCCCATCTAGTCCGCGCAACAGGTTAGTAATTTCTTGGTTTGTTTGGAGGAGTGAGGGTAAAAGATAGTTGGCAATCCAATCTAATTCTTGTTGCGTAGCTTCTCCTATTTCTGGATTTGTAACCGCCGATGGACGCGGATGAACGCGGATATTTTCGATTAAATTATCTACTAATTCGGCGGCTTTTTCTTCTAATTCTGCTGTTAAATCGCCCGCTGTAGTTAAGGGATCGAAATCTAACTTTAAGTCTTGGGCTAGGGAGCGGGTTAAGCCTGCGCGATTTGTGCTAGGATGGCGGGCGATCGCAATTATCAAATCTCGCAACTGTCTACCTTGGGGACATTGACCGAAAATGTGCAATCCGTCGCGAATTTGCGATTCTTTGAGTTCGCAAAGATAGCCATCTGTGCGGGTGATGAATTCGGTAAATTCTGATTTATTTAGCTGGATTCCTAAGTCTTTATCTAAATTTTCCTGGTTGGTGAGGGCTACAATGCGATCGCGAATCATGGGTAATCTGGAGGGATCTAAGCTTTGGGCTTCGCAATATTCGTCGATTAAGGCTTCTAATTGCTGCAAAGGCCCGTAAAGTTCGGCGCGAGTCATCGGCGGGGTCAGGTGGTCGATTATCACGGCTTGCGATCGTCTTTTTGCCTGGGAACCTTCCCCCGGATCGTTGACAATGAAGGGATAAAAATTCGGCATCGCGCCTAATGCTACTTCGGGATAACATTTGTTAGACAAGGCGATACTTTTACCGGGAAGCCATTCTAAATTACCGTGTTTTCCGGCATGAATTATCGCATCTATTCCCAACTTTTCGCGCAGCCAGTAATAGTAAGCGAGATAATTGTGGGTAGGTTCCAAATCTGGCGCGTGATAATTTAACGCCGGGTCAAGTTCGTAGCCCCGCGATGGTTGAATTCCGACAAACACATTACCGAATTGAATTCCGGGAATCGGAAAAGATGTATTTTCAGCGATTAAATCCTGTGCATGGATTCCTGGAATTCCCCATCTTTTAGAAATTCCATCCTGTACTTCTGGCGGTAAAGTAGTAAAGTATTTCTGATATTCTGCCAAATCCAAAGATTGATTAATAGGCCGCAATTCGCGTCCTTCCGGGTCATTTGTAACGCCAGAAGTCAGCATTTCAATTAACTCATTACCGCTAGCGGGGATATTTTTAACTTGATAACCGGCTTCCTGCATAGCTTTGAGGATTTCCACACAGCTAGCGGGCGTATCTAAGCCAACACCGTTGGCTAAGCGGGCGTTGCGGGTGGGATAATTGGCGAGAATTATGGCGATGCGTCTGTTGGCGGCGGGGGTTTGTTTCATTTTCACCCAATTCGCCGTTAAGTCTGCTACGAATGAAATGCGATCGTCCGCTGCGACATATCCTACCACATCTGTTTCTAATTCAGCATTCCAAGTTTGTACAGCTTTAAAAGAAACAGCCCTAGTAATAATTTTACCATCTACTTCTGGTAAGGCTACATTCATCGCCACATCGCGGGGCGAAAGTCCCTGTAATTCTGTTTCCCACTGTTCCAAACCGCCGCCGCTGAAGATGGC
Source organism: Microcoleus sp. A2-C3 (assembly GCF_036706065.1). NCBI lineage: Bacteria > Bacillati > Cyanobacteriota > Cyanophyceae > Oscillatoriales > Microcoleaceae > Microcoleus > Microcoleus sp. A2-C3. The sequence continues at coordinate 23,980 of NZ_JAUBVX010000033.1, forward strand.
TTGCAAGATAGGAACATCTAAGGATTTTAAACTATTTTGTTCCGGTTCTGGACTGTTGAAACCGGAGACTGCAAAACTTGTAGTGTTGAGCAATAATTGAATTGGTTCTGAGTCTTTGGGTTGAAAATGTTCCAGCAATTCCACTTGCAAATCTGGTTCCCGCAGCGAAGACACAAAGACGGGAACTGGTACTAAGTTTCGCTCTGATAAAGCTTGACAAAGTGCATCAATAGGTGCTAGGTTTCCTGATAAGTAATGAGCGCGATAAAATAAGATTCCGACTTTAGTTTGTGATGGTAAACCCGGAGATCCCCCCCAGCCCCCCTTATTAAGGGGGGAGCAAGAAGTTGTCAAAGTCCTGTTTGTTAAGGGGGATTTTCGCCCACCCCAATCGTAAATCCCGACGCGGGAAACTGTTTGAGGTAGGGGCGGATTGTAAGCAGTTTTCAAACAAGTATCGGCGGCAAACTTGAGTGCATTAACAAAATTTTGGACTCCGCCTTCGGTGAAGTAGCGCCACAGTCTATCGACTGCTGATAGCGATACATTGGAATGGCTGATTAAATCGGGATCGGGACTATCTTCACCGGGCATCACAATCAATGCTGCATTAGTTTTCTGCACCGTTTCCCGCAGAATTTCTAACCCGTAAGACCAATAGGAACGCCCGCCTAACAGCCTTAAAATTATTACCTCCGCCTGTTCTAAAATTTCCTCTGCATAGGTGTCGATGGTTAATTGTTGCTGCAACTGAAGCAGATTTACGGCGCGCACTTTGGGGAATTCTGGCGGCATTTTGGAGGAGGCGGCCGCGAGTGTTTGAATGTCGGTGTCAGCAGCACTAATAAATACGATTGGTGCTGGGGTTTGCTGAATAAAAATTACTCCTTCTGCTTGAGGGTTCCAACCTCCGGGTGTGGCGGCTATTTTGTGCATTGTTTTTTTCCTCTATAAAAACGACAATCAAACTTAGATAACGGATACAATTGTAGGGTGTGTCGCCCTCGAAAATCTTTAAAAAATACAGACTATCTCATAGCGACGCACCTGACAAAATAGTCGATAAAATAAACCTAACACTTCTTTTATAGCAAAAATTTTGAGAATTTATATTAGAATCGCTTTTAAATAACCCAGGTGCGTCGCTTTCAGATGGTCGATACTTAGTTAGGTATTTATCGCAGGCGACGCACCCTACGGCTAGATTTTTTTAAGGTACTTGGGAAAATCATAATGTGATAAAGAAAACTCCCACAATCATGATAGCAGCTCCTAACAATCTTTGCTGAATATCTTTTTCTTTGAAAATGAAATGACCGAAGAGTACACCCATTAATACGCTGGTACGTTTAACTGCTATTACTTGCACTACTAAAGTCATTGTTAAAGCTTGCATCTGAAAAATGACTCCTAAAGCATTGAAAAATCCCATTGTTACTAGCAGCGGTAAGTTTTTGATGATTTTGCGGCTGGGGTTAGGGGTTTTCTTGAGTAAAACTGGTAGTAATACAATACTCATAGTCGTAAATAATGAGAATAACCAAAAAATTGGGGAGGAATTATGCACGCCTATTTTGTCAAAGTTTGAGGTGATACTCCAGAGGAATGCTACGATTAACATTAATTTTGGCCCTGGTTCGTACAGCAGTGCTTTGAAGGGCGCTAGGTATCCTTTAGATTTTTCTTTAATGTTTAATAGATAGGAGCCTGTGACTATGAGAAAAATTCCGATATAATCAAAAAAATTGGGATATTCGCCGACAATTAACGGTGAAGTGAACAGCATGAATAAGGGTGTCAAAGCTACTAGCGGTACTGTGAGGGATAAGTCCGATAGTTTGATGGCTTTAATGTAGAGGATAGCTGTGACTGCGTTGATGCTTCCTCCGATTGACAATGCTATCCAGAATTGCGGGTTTAGTTGCGGGTTTAATTGGGGTATTTTTATGAAAAATAGAAAGGGAGTTAAAAAGACGGCTGAAAAAAATGCTAGTGACCAAGCTACCACGTATTCGTCGTTTTTTTTCAGGTTTTGCTTGCCAAAAACGTCTTTTATTGCTTCAAAAAAAGCAGTGAGAATTCCAAAAATTAACCAAGTCAACCTAAATATGCGCTCCTGATTCGCTCGTCGTTTAGCAAGTCCAATCCTATACCTGTGAGGGTAATTTTACCAGCTTCTAGTACGTAGGCCCGATCGGCAATTTGGAGTGCTAAGTTGGCGTTTTGTTCGACCAATAGAATTGTAACGCCCGTAGAGCGCAGGTTTTGAATAATTGCGAAAATTTCTTTGACGATCGCAGGTGCTAAGCCTAAACTCGGTTCGTCTAATAATAGCAGTTTCGGGCGGCTCATGAGCGCGCGGGCGATCGCCAACATTTGCTGTTCCCCACCGCTAAGGGTTCCCGCCAGTTGAGTGCGCCTTTCTGCTAGGCGCGGAAATAGCTCGAATTGGCGGGTTAAATCGGCTTTGATGGCCGCAAAGTCCGATCGCACATAGGCCCCTAATTCCAAGTTTGTCAACACCGTTTGCTGCGCCAAAACCCTTCGCCCTTCTGGACTGTGGGCGATTCCCAATTTTACCACTTCGTGAGCTTGACGGCGCGTGATATCGCGCCCGCTATAAATAATTTGTCCTTGACGCAAATTAACTATTTTAGAAATTGCTCTCAGCGTCGTACTTTTCCCCGCACCGTTAGCACCGATGAGGCTGACAACTTCGCCTGCATTTACGGTTAAATCAACATTTGTGAGGGCTTGAATTCCTCCGTAATTTACACAGAGGTTTTTGACTTCTAAGAGGATGTTTTCGTTGGTTTTAATTGGGCTGTGCTGCATTTATTGTGATTTCAAAAAATATTGAGCAATTACGTTTATCTTTTTCCCAGCAGTCCGCCAGGGGTTGAAAACCCCTGTCTCATAGCTAAAGTCCTCTTTTAGAGGACTATAAGGTATTATAACTCTTATTCCGCTTGTGGAAATTCTATGTAAAGGCGCAATTTTAATCAGTTGTTTCGCATCGATTTTATCAATTTTATTTTATGCTTCATCTCCCAAATAAGCTTCAATCACAGCAGGATTATTCCTCACCACACCAGGCTCACCCAAGGCAATAAGTTGACCGAAATGCAGCACCGCAATTCGATCGCACAATCCCATAACTAGCGGTACGTGATGCTCGATCAATATTACAGTTAAATTGAATTGTTCCCGCACTTCGCGGATAAATTCACTTAACTTGTGCTTTTCGCTGGGATTCATCCCCGCCGCTGGTTCATCTAACAGCAATATTGTCGGTTCTAGGGCTAGGGCGCGGGCAATTTCTAAGCGCCTCTGATCGCCGTAGGGCAGGTTTTTGGCTTGTTCTGCCGCGCGATCGCCCAAACCGACCAAATCCAACAATTCCCTGGCTTTCCGCTGGGTTTGGCGCTCCATTGCGTTAGATTCTGGTAAGGCTAAAATCCCCGATAGTAGCGATAATACCGGATTTTGCGATCGGCTGTGGATGTGTCGGGCGATCGCCACGTTATCCAAAACAGAAAGTTCTCCAAACAACCGAATATTTTGAAAAGTGCGCGCAATACCTTTATTGGCAATTTGATAAGGCCGCAATTTAGAAATATTTTCGTCTTGATAAATCAGATTGCCACTAGAAGCAGGTATCAGTCCAGTCATTACATTAAACAAAGTGGTCTTGCCAGCGCCGTTAGGGCCGATCAATCCAAAAATCTCGTGTTTTTGAACTGCAAAAGATACATCGTTTACAGCCACTAAACCGCCAAAACTGCGAGTTAATCCTTGTGCTTCTAAGATGGAAGTGCTTTTTGAGAGGGTAAGTGGTTCGGAAATCATCAAATATGATAAAATAGCTATTATCTAATTATGCCTCAAATTATGGATGCTCAAAAACTTTTAGAACGAATCACCGTAAACCCCAAAATATTTAACGGAAAACCGATTATTCGGGGTCGCCGTCTGGCTGTTGAGCATATTCTAGGAATGCTAGCCGCCGGCGACACTCCTGAAACCATTTTAGAAGGATATTCTTGGCTAGAAAGAGAAGATATTCAAGCTGGTCTAATTGTCGATTGAGAATCCGAAATCCGGGATAATGAGGATAAACTCATGCGAAAAATCCGATGCAATACCTGCGGTAGCAACCGCTATGAGGAACGTATAATTAATTACCTTTACAGTCACAAGGGTAAATACTTGCTAGTTCCTAACACGCCTGTTGAGATTTGTCTTGATTGCGGTATGATTTATTATGATGCAGCAGTGCTTAAAGAAATTGAACGCCGTTTTTTTGCTATTCACCAGCAGCATGAAATGCCTGATTCATATATCCAAATTCCTACCAAAAGTTACACGTAAATCATTTTTGGTTGGTTTGGGAAGATGCGATGCTCGTTCTTAGCAGCATTGAAAATAGATTCACTGCTGTAATTTTCCCATAACACCAACTATAAATTCAAATAATTATATTCTTAAAATCCCGCTTTTTAAGGAAATTTATAGAGCGACTATCAATTTCGCGGCTGACAAGCACAAATTTAGATCGCCCGGATTCAGAAAACCAGTGTGATGAGAATGTAGATACAATTATTCAAATGGCTGAGACGGCTGATCAAATATAAGGATTCTGGCCCATGACAACGCACTACCGAAAAAAATTAGTTGCCGTAATTGCCCTCTCGTTTTTATCTTTCACATCGCCTTTGCTGTTGATTCGCAGCGCTGGGGCTGAAAGTGTCAGCGCAGCAAAAGCTAGTTCCAAAGAGATTTCCTCCCTCATTCAGAAGTTAAAGAGCAACGATGAAAAGGAACTTGATGCAGCTATTGAGAAGTTAGTAAAAATAGGTGAACCAGCTATCCCTGCTTTGATTGAATCTTTGCGGGATAAGAATTTAGTAGTCCGCCAGAGTGCTTCCCAGGTTCTCGAAAGAAATGGCCCGCAATCTATTCCTGCCCTTGTCAAAGCGTCGAAAAACTCGGACGTAAAGGTACGCCGTAATGCTGTCAACTTGTTAAAAATAATTATGAGTCAGAATTATGACTGGTCTGGATCGTGGCAAGAACTTAAAACTTCTGCTGTGCCACAGCTAATTTTCTTGCTGAAAGACTCCGATGCAGACGTGCGTAGCAGTGCAGCCCGTGCTTTGGGGAATATTCCTGCAAAAGCTAAAACTGTTGTGCCACAGCTAATTTTCTTGTTGAAAGACTCCGATGCAGAGGTGCGTTACAGTGCAGCCTATGCTTTGGGGAGTATGGGTGCAGAAGCTAAAACTGCTGTGCCGCAGCTAATTCCCTTGCTTAAAGACTCCAATGCAGATGTTCGTAGGAGTGCCGCCAGTGCCTTGGGGAGTATCGCAGAAGCTAAAACTGTTGTGCCACAGCTAATTCCCCTGCTGAAAGACTCCGATGCAGGTGTGCGTAGTAGTGCCGCCAATGCTTTGGGGAGTATGGGTGCAGAAGCTAAAACTGTTGTGCCGCAGCTAATTCTATTGATGAAAGACTCCGATGCAGGTGTGCGTAGTAGTGCCGCCAATGCTTTGGGGAATATCGGTGCAGAAGCTAAAACTGTTGTGCCGCAGCTAATTCTATTGATGAAAGACTCCGATGCAGAGGTACGTAGCCGTGCTGCCGATGCTTTGGAAAATATCGGTAAAAAAGCTAAAACTGCTTTGCCACAGCTAATTCTATTGCTTAAAGATTCCGATGCAGATGTGCGTAGCAGTGCCGCCAATGTCTTGGGGAATATCGGTGCAGAAGCTAAAACTGCTGTGCCGCAGCTAATTCCCTTGATTAAAGACTCTGATGCAGGTGTGCGTAGCAATGCCGCCAGTGCCTTGGGGAATATCGGTGCAGAAGCTAAAACTGCTGTGCCACAGCTAATTCTCTTGCTTCAAGACTCCGATGGAAATGTACGTAGCAGTGCCACCAAGGCTTTGGGGAGTATGGGTGCAGAAGCTAAAACTGCTGTGCCGCAGCTAATTCTCTTGCTGAAAGATTCCGATAAACTACGTAGCAGTGCCGCTTATGCCTTGGAAAACATTGCTCTTAGCCTTCAAGAAAAGGCAAAGACGCTAACTCCATCGGAGCTAAATCAGGCGGTGTCAAACCTAGAATCAGCCTTAAAAATTTTTGAACAGTATGAACCTGAACGTGATGATGAATATGTTTCAGTAGATGGCTCGGTAAAGAAGAGAACGATCGCAAATCTTCGTGTATACATCAAGAATCTCAAAGCCGAACAAAACGCCAACTTATTCAATTTAATTAGCCAGAATCAATGGGTAGCAGCAGCAATAATTTACCTAATCTTCTTCCCCTCCCTGTGGTTTGCAATCCTCCGGCTGCGTCCCCTATGGCTGCTGCGAATCAACGACGCACTCAAACCCTACGAATTTAAACTACCTGAAACATGGGGCGGTGCTCCCGTGCGAATTCGCGACCTTACCTTTATCAGTATTTTTATTTACCGTCCCAGAGTTCTAGATTCCTGGGTTTCGGCCCACATCGAAACAGTCCGCGAACAATTTTCTCAACGAAATACAGTCAAAAGCCGCGCTACTTACATCCCAGTTTCTTTTGAATTAGACGACAAAAAACTACCTCAACTTAGGGGTCAAGATTTGCCATCAATTTTCACCAAAAAGCGAATCTGTCTGCTCATCTGGGGTGAAGGCGGTATCGGCAAAACTAGCATCGCTTGTCAAATTGCAGATTGGGCAATGGAACCCGATAAAACCAAACGCCTCTGCAAACATCTAATGATTCCAATCTTGATCGAAGAAGAACTAGACAGTAAAGTCGCTGAAGGCAAAAATCCATTTTTTGAAGCCATACGCGGTCAACTAAAATCTATCACCAACCATCCCACCCCGATTTCTGAAGAACTGCTGCAAAAATTGCTACAACAGCGCCGCATTCTGGTAATTGCCGACCACTTTTCAGAAATGGCAGAAACAACCCAAAAGGAAATTGATCCTAATGCTGCCGATTTTCCGATCAATGCTTTGGTTGTGACTTCGCGACTTGATTCCACAATGAGTAAAGCCAACAAAAACACGCTTCACCCGTTGCGAATTGAGGGATCGGAACTATCAGCTTTCATGGAAAAATACTTAGATAAGCTAGGGAAATTGAATCTTTTTAACGGTTCGCAATTTCATTATGCCTGCGGCGATTTGGCTAAACTTTTAGAGGAAATCAGAATTCAAGGCCGAAGTACAACTGTATTGTTTGCCAAACTGTACGCCGATGTGTTGGTCGCGAAAATGGAAGGCAACAAAACGGGTAAATTACCTGAAAATATACCAGATTTAATGCTTTCCTACCTCAACGAACTGAACCGGGACATGGTAGAGAATAAATTGACAGATATCACGGTTCACGAAGATGCTAAATTGCTCGCTTGGGAATGCCTGAAACTCACTTATCGACCCACTAGCACTAAGATTGAAGATGCCATCAATGCGCTATCTGCATTCCATTCACAAGATGTCGATAGACGCTTCAACTATCTCGAAGAAAAACTCCACCTCATCCAAACGAATGTTCCTAGTAAAGAGAATATCCGCTTTGTACTTGACCCCGTAGCCGAGTATTTAGCAGGATTGCATTTAGTTGATATTTATGGTGAAGATGAAATCAAGTGGCGCGATTTTATAATAGATGCAGACTTTCAAAATTCGCCAGAGGCAATTAAAGGTTTTATGTTAGCGGTTCGTGATTGTTATTTGGCCAAGATTCCCGGTGCAAGAGATACTAACTTTTTGCCGAAAGAAATCGCAGCGCGCTATAATGTCCTAATTACCGTACCGCCTCAACATCCTCCAGCCGTCTCGCCAGGGTAATCCTATGACTGCATACAAACATGACTCGCAGCCTTCCCAAGCAAAAGTGCTACCGACGATGTACGATCTACCTAGCGAAGACCCGGAGGAGCCTGGTTTGCCTGACGAATATCACCGCTTGCAAGCACAAGTTTTGTGCGATAGCTGCATTCCCCCTAATTATCCAGCCGATCGCGTATTCTCTGCCAGCGATCTGAATCTATACTACGACTCCAACCACCTCAATTGGTACAAAAGACCCGATTGGTATTTAGTTGTCGGCGTTTCGAGATTTTACCAAGACAGAGACTTGCGCCAAAGTTACGTGATTTGGGATGAGGTGGTAAGTCCTTTAATTGCGATCGAATTTCTATCACCAAGTACGGAAGATGAAGATTTAGGGCTGACAGAATCAGAACCCAACAAACCGCCGACTAAATGGCAAGTTTACGAGAGAATTTTGAAAATTCCTTATTACTTTGTTTTTAGCAAATACAACAATCAACTGAGAGTATTTCGCTTAATTGGCAACCGTTACCGCGAACAAGTGTTAACAGGTTCTCGATTCTGGATACCGGAAATCCAGTTAAGTTTGGGTTTGTGGGAAGGTGTTTTCCTCCAAAATGAAAGGTTGTGGCTGCGCTGGTATGATCTTAATGGCAATTTGGTTCTGACTCCTGAAGAATTTGAAAGACAGCGAGCTCAATTGGAAAGTCAACGAGCTGAATTGGAACGCCAACGAGCCGAATTTGAAAGGCAGCAAGCTGAAATTGAAAGACAGCAAGCTGAATCGGAAAGGCAACGTGCTGAATTTGAAAAACAACGGGCAAATCAATTGGCCGATCGCCTGCGAGACATGGGCATTAATCCAGATGAACTGTAGTTTTATGCTAATCATATAACCATGTACATACCAGATTCGCAATCTTCCCAAGCAAAAGTGCTACCGACGATGTACGATCTACCTAGCGAAGACCCGGAGGAGCCTGGTTTGCCTGACGAATACCACCGCTTGCAAGCACAAGTTTTGTGCGATAGCTGCATTCCCCCTAATTATCCAGCCGATCGCGTATTCTCTGCCAGCGATCTGAATCTATACTACGACTCCAACCACCTCAATTGGTACAAAAGACCCGATTGGTATTTAGTTGTCGGCGTTTCGAGATTTTACCAAGACAGAGATTTGCGCCAAAGTTACGTGATTTGGGATGAGGTGGTAAGTCCTTTAATTGCGATGGAATTTTTGTCACCAAGTACGGAAGATGAAGATTTGGGGCTGACAGAATCAGAACCAAACAAACCGCCGACTAAGTGGCAGGTTTACGAGAGAATTTTGAAGATTCCCTATTACTTTGTTTTTAGCAAATACAACAATCAACTGAGAGTATTTCGCTTAATTGGCAACCGTTACCGCGAACAAGTGTTAACAGGTTTTCGATTCTGGATACCGGAAATACAGTTAAGTTTGGGTTTGTGGGAAGGTGCTTTTCTCCAAAATGAAAGGTTGTGGTTGCGCTGGTATGATCTTAATGGCAATTTGGTTCTGACTCCTGAAGAATTTGAAAGACAGCGAGCTCAATTGGAAAGCCAACGAGCCGAATTTGAAAGGCAGCAAGCTGAAATTGAAAGACAGCAAGCTGAATCGGAAAGGCAACGTGCTGAATTTGAAAAACAGCAAGCTGAATCAGAAAGGCAACGTGCTGAATTTGAAAAACAGCAAGCTGAATTAGAAAGGCAACGTGCTGAATCAGAAATGGAGCGAGCAAATCGTTTAGCCGATCGCCTGCGAGCAATGGGCATTAATCCAGATGAACTGTAAAATGAAGTAGCAGCGTGAAATACTGTCTGCTGTCTCAATAAAAATTTATTAACTAAAAATAACTTATGCCAGAATCTACCTCATTGCGCGATCGCTACCTAGCACTGATCGATAAAATTGTCGAAATCACCCTCAAAGGTCAAATTCGCTCTAAAGAACAAGTTTATCAAATGCTGGTGCAAGACATTGGCACCGGCACCGGCGAAATCTTTGAACGCTGTTTCGGCGAACGCTTAGATGCCACCGAAAACCTGCTGAGAAATGAAAAGGACGAAATCAAACAAGCCAAGGCAAATCGTAGCCTCAGAGCGCTAAAAACCATCCAAGGAGAATGGGAACGCTGGCAGAAGGATAACCGAGTCGATCGCGAAATTGCATCTTCCATCCAACAAATCCTTACCGCCGAATCCAACGGCCGCCTCCTGGCAATATTGCAAATAATCGATCCCAATAAAGAACATCCGCTGACTTTAGAGCAATTGCAGCAGTTGTCCAAATCCGTGCACCAACAAATGCTGCAAACTACCAATCCCGAAACCGAGCGAGATTTGCAGCAAATCACCAGCGGGATTGCCAAAGGTTTAGAATCTTGGCAGCGCTTGGAACCGGAACTCGTCGGCTGGATTTATCAGCCGCAGCAGCTAGGATTCGCTGGTAGTCCCGAACAAAATGGGCCTTGGGCTTTTTGGGCAAAAAAGGTTAATAGTCCGTTTCCTCACGCTCTTTTGCAGACTATTGCCAGGGGTGATTCTATCGTTGAACTGGCAGCTAAGCAGTCTAATGTAGAATTAGGTACATTGGTGGAATTGGCGATTATTTTGCAGTGCTTGCAGCGGGCTTTGGCGACATGGTTTGACAAGCAAGTTTATGATTCCAAAGTATCCACAAAAGCTTCAATTTCTACTTACATTACTTTTGCGGTAATTTGGAGTCAGCTAGCTAGTGGATTTAATAATTCTACTAAGAGCGGGGAGCAGTTGGCAAATGCTTGTTTTCAAGTGACTTTGCAAATTTTGCGCGCGTTTTCTCAGCGGGAATACTTTCCGCTTTATGGCGGGATTTTTGCTTCGTTTGATGGTAAAGCTCTGCGGCATACTTTGGATTATTTAGATGAACCTCTGCGCCGTGTTGAGGGTACTCAAGCTAAGGCTCGGATTTTGACACTTTTGGGTTATTCGATGCAGGCGGCTGGGGCCTATGAGCGATCGATCTTACTGCACAAGCAAGCGCTGGAAATTGCCCGTCTGGAGGAGGATAAGGCCTGCGAAGTTGCTAATCTCAATCACATCAGCCGCAATTATGTTGCTCAAAAAAATTATCAAGAAGCGATTAATTACAGTCAGCGGGCTTTAATTATGGCACGACAAGCGGGAGAGCGGCAAGGTGAGGCAAATGCGCTGGCTAATTTGGGCTACAGCGAGGTGTTTCAAGCGCGGCAGTTGGAGGAGGTGGAACCGGACGTTTATGAAAGTGCGATCGGCTATTTGGAGCAAGGCTTGTTATTATCGGAGAAATTGGGAGACAGGCAAAGTCAAGCTTTTTGCTCTAGCAGCCTCGGAATTGCTAAAATTGCTCTGGAAAATGCCGCCGGTGCGATCGAGTATTTGGTCAAAGGTTGGCAAGCTGCCCAATTTTCGGGCGATTTGTATTTGCAAGGTCTGAATTTGGCTTATTTGGCTCAAGCTTATTACAGGATGAATGAACTAGAACAAGCGATATTTGCTGGTAGTTTGGGGATGTATACTTTGGAGCAAATTGGGGCGATGGAGTGGCGGCAATCGGCTGGTTTGCTGACTATTTTGCGCGGACAAATGGGGGCTGAAGCTTTTAAAGAATCTTTGGCGAAAAGTCGATCGAATATCATTCCGGTAATTGGTGTTGATGGCTACGATTACATCCCAGAATTGCTGGAAAAATATCAGCAATCTATTTAACTCTTTGTGGAACAGGCATCTTGCCTGTTGCTAAGAAAGGGGGCGGGTTCTCCGGCCCACCCCATAATCAAATTCATCAAGAGTGGCACAGGCATCTTGCCTGTTGCTGAATATTTTCAAGCACCCCAGTTTCCGAATAATTACTTTTCAACTATCACCGTCGTGCCAACTGCGACTTTCTCAAATAAAGCCTGGGCATCTTTGTCAAACATTCTGACACAACCGTGAGAAGCTGCTCGCCCGATCGACTCTAGAGTCGGAGTCCCGTGAAAACCGATCACATTCTTACCATCCGTCCAAAACCCGATCCACCTTGTACCCAGCGGATTGTCGGGCCCTGCGGGTACAATTTCTCCCGTCCAAGGATGCTCCCAAGCAGGATCTTTAATCATTTGCATGACTTTAAAGCTGCCCGTGGGAGTTTCCCAGCCCTGTTTCCCGATAGCCACCGGGAAACTCGCTTGCACCTTATTTTTGCGGTAAACATAGACCCGACGTTCTCGCAATTTCAGCACTAAACGTACTTCCTCAATGGGATTTTCTGCCGCCTTTGGTTCTTGGGGAATATACTGAGACGGTTCGCCCAATGGTGGCAGTTCTGGAACTCCGAGATTTGGCAATTTTACATCGGATTTTGAGCGCTGGGCGATCGCACTATTACTTAAATTAGCAACAGATTGGGCAGTCGCCTGCTGCTGTAGGGCAACAGACAGCAGCGCTGCACTCAAACTCAACGCAATTAGCTTGTTAAATAAAAATTTGCTGTTCACCATTTTTTTGTTCGCTAAACTCCTCATCAGCAGTTCCTACAAAGTTCCTATCTAATTATCCGCCAACCGCACCCGATCTGAAAAGTTTTAAGATGGCTTTTTGACTGTCAATATTGCGCCGTTTTTAGTTGAAAGTTCATCAAAGCACAGGGGATTTAAAGCCCCCACCTTTAGGTGGATTGTTTTTAGGCTGGGGCTTAAATCCCCTGCCTAAAAACTTCGCACTCCAAAGTCAACTGTCAACTGTCAACTGTCAACTGTCAACTGAACTGTGGCAGGCTGGCGATCGCGAATTGAAACTATGGCGCTACTGCATGGGGCAAGCAGAATCTGTCTGTTGGCAGAGTTTCCCGCTCGTGCCGCAACAGTTAGGTGGGCGCAAAAAAACTGCAACGGTCGATCGAACAAACTCAATATATCATGCCTACACTCAAGAGATGCCAAGCGCTGAACTTGTTGTAAATGGGGAACTTTTCATGTATAATTCAGTCTTTCAAAACTTGTTCGATAATCTTTTTTTGAGATTGTCATAAATTTACTACTCCGGGGATTAAACTGGATTAGGTTTAAAGGTTGGGATTTTCGCGTAGCGAAAGCAAGCCCGACCCTCAAAGGCAGTTAATGTGAGGTTTCAATGCGTCTTCAGAACATCAAATTATTGACAGGTGCAACCCTGTCGGTGCTCATTTCGGCGGTCTCAGTGCATCCTGCGATGGCTAACCCTGCAATTGAAATAGCCCAAACACAGACCACCACAACAGCAAACGCTCAAATTTTTACGGGTTTTGTCAAAAATATTGTCGGCGACATAGTAACAATTCGCCCAGAAAGCGGGCCGTACAGGACTCTCAGGATTCAAAGATGCGTCCTGAGAATTACTGCCCTCGTACCGGGAATGAAAGTCAGAGCGACGGTATCGGGAGATCAGGTGGAAAATCTCACAGTGATCCCCAATTATAAGGTGGTCTCTACAACCGTTGTTCGTCCTGCCACCCCCGCACCGCGTCCGACTCCTGAACCGCCACCAGTTCCGGCTCCCCGCCCGATTCCCCGTCCGGCTCCCGCTCCAATTCCGGCTCCCCGTCCGATTCCGGCTCCCCGTCCGGCTCCTCCTGTGAGAGGACTTTGGTAGAGTTACCGTTGTAAACGGAATTAAGCCATCGCGCGCGCGGTGGCTTCGCTGTTTAGGAGCAGTTAAAATCATAGAATTGTCGAGCAATTGTGGAGAAATGGCTGCTATGTATTACCTGCGTTTCCTGTTGCTAATTCTGCTGTTACCTCTGGTTGCGTGCGATCGACCTACAGATGCTACAGCAACTCCTGTACCCGCACCAAGTCCGCTGTCGCAAATTCCCTCCCTTGCGCCGCTGACAAATGTTCGCACAACTCAAATTGTACCGACCAAACCGCTTTCGCCACAGCCCATCCGCATTGTTGCAACTGCTTTACCGCAACCTTTCGCCAGCCAAAGCGCCTCAAAACCTCCTCAAGTAGTACCGATTCCCGCATCGCCAGTGCTGCGAGTGCCTCCTGGCTTTGTCGTCAACGTTTTTGCTGACAATTTAGACGCTCCCCGATGGCTGGCTTTAACGCCGACAGGGGATGTTTTGGTAACAGAAACGCGCCAAAATCGGATTAGGCTGCTGCGGGATGCCAACGGTGACGGCGTTGCTGAGGTGAACATGACTTTTGCTAGCGCCCAAAATGGGTTAAATATTCCCTTTGGCATGGCTTTTGCCGATCGCTATTTTTTCCTCGGAAACACCGCCGAAGTCCGCCGATTTCCCTACACAAAAGGGCAGGAACAATTAACAGGTAGCGGTGAAAAGATTGCCGATTTACCTGGCGGTGGCTACAACCAACACTGGACGCGAAATGTTGTCGCTTCCCCGAACAACCGCCAGCTTTTCGTATCAGTTGGTTCCCAGTCTAATGCCGACTCCGAACCGCTGCCGAGAGCATCTGTGCAAGTGATGAATTTGGACGGCACAAGCCAACAAACATTTGCTTCCGGTTTGCGAAATCCGGTGGGATTGGATTTTCACCCGAAAACCAATCAACTCTACACGACAGTCAACGAACGCGACGGTTTGGGAGATGATTTGGTGCCGGATTACTTGACCAGAATTCGTCAAGGCGAGTTTTACGGCTGGCCTTATACTTATTTTAAGCCGAATTTGCTCGACCCGCGCCACGCTAAAAACGGCAAGAGCGATCGACCCGATTTAGCAGCTAAAACATTGATGCCAGATGTGTTGTTTCAGGCGCATTCTGCGGCTTTGGGACTTCAGTTTTATGACGGAAAAACGTTTCCTAAAAGATTTTTTAATGGGGCATTTGTGGCGTTTCGCGGCAGTTGGAACCGCAATGCAGGAACGGGTTATAAAATCGTGTTTGTACCCTTTAATGCGGCCACTGGACGGCCTCAAGGGTATTATGAGGATTTTCTGACTGGTTTTCTCACAGATCCGTCAGGCCCGAAAACTTGGGGGCGGCCTGTTGGTTTGTTGGTTTTACCTGATGGGAGTTTGCTGTTTACTGAGGAAGGGAATAACCGGATTTATCGGGTGCAGTATCGCGGCTGAGAATTGGGCGATCGATTAGATGCCGACTTTTTCAAGAAGTCGGGTATCTGGTTGTTTAGTCAGCTTCAAACCTTGCTAAGTTGAGATTCACCGGAAAATTTATGAAAAATTAATAATTTATCTTCTTCCGCCGTTTCGCGATTTAAATCAGACATTTCGTAATAGGAATCTGTTTCGGGCAAGTAGATTGCCGGTAAATTTTCAGGCAGGATTAAATAAGTGTTTTTCACCTGTAAATCATTGTCTATATCTAATGAATAGAGAAATCCGTCAACAGGATTTACAATTAACTCGTGCAATGAAACTTGTCCCTCTATGTAAAGCTTGAGAGTTAGTTGTGCAACTCTGAAAACCAACCAGCGATTGTACAAATTATCTACATCGCACCAGGAATAAAGATAGCTATCGCCGTATTCATTCTCAAAAAGCGATAGTAGCGGGCCGTCGAAATACTCTAAATGGACTATGCTTCTGAGAGTTAGAGGAAATTTACTTAGTTTAAATCCTATTAATTGTTCCATATTTTTCTACCTTACAATAAACAAGATGTTATTACAAATTTGGCTGCTAAATCAGCAGTAGCAAATTCATGTAGGCTCAAGTGACCGTTATCATCTATTTGCGAGACAACTCCATCTGTCTTGCAGAGCGCTCCTGCTGCTATGTGAGTCCCCAGAGAATCACGCAGTTTTTTTCTTTTTTTTGTTAGTTTTAAATAACGTTTTTCGGCATTTTACCTGGTATCAAATAATGATAGCGCATAACCCAATACGGTTTACTTAAGACAGATCCCCCCTAGCCCCCCTTCTTAAGGGGGGGACAAGAATGCCCTCAAAGTCCCCCTTCTTAAGGGGGATTTAGGGGGATCTCCGGGGCAGAAATATGTTAAGTAAACGGTATTGGCGCATAACCTTGACATCTGGTTGCTTCAGTTTCTGGTTTTAGGTTGCGCTGCGGAGTTATTATCAGCACTGGTTTAAAGTTATTAATAGATCGTTCATCATTGGGTTCAAATACAAATCTAAAAGCCAGCATTTCTTTAGGTTCATAGTCCAGTGGTGGGCATTGAGTTGAAAGCTTATCTATATATTCTTGATGTTTGAAACACATATTGATAATTTTAGTAGCCGATTTGATTTTAAAGTTTAGCAGAAAATCGCTATTTTTTATAACAATGGTAATCCGTGCTTTTTGCTGTAAAATCAGTGGGGTATTCCTGTTAACTATAGTATTTTTAAGTCTGTATAGCAAACAACCTAAAAATTTGGCGATCGCGCTTTAAAATGCAGAACCTGGTTGTTTGAGAAACTCTGCTTCTTCGGGAGTTGTTTCGCGTCCCAGAATTTGATTGCGGTGGGGAAATCTCCCAAAACGCTCGATTATTTTAAAATGTCGTACTGCGAAATCTATGACTGAATCGCTTTCGGGTTTGCCGCTGAGCTGGCGAAATAGTTCGACAGATTTTTGCTGGTTTTCTAAGTTTTCGCTGTGTTCAAAAGGTAGGTAAATAAACCATTTTTGTACTTGCAGCAATTCGCGATCGAAGTTATTGTTAACACCGTGTTGGGCGGCGGCTAAGGCTTTGCTGTCTGTGGCGAAGGCTTGGGGCCTTTCGCGAAACATATTGCGCGGGAATTGATCGAGCAGTATGATTAATGCTAGGCAGTTTTCCGGGGAATCTAGCCACGAGTCGAGTTTACCGGATGCTGCTAGTTCGTATTGCGGGAGAAAGTTCGTTAGTATTTCCGCATCAAAATTCGCATCTTTTTTAAACCACTTGTTTTGGACTTTTCCAAACTCAGGAGAGTTCGATCGACCAAACCAAAAATCTAAAACTTCATTCATTAGCAATCGAGTGTTTGATTGATTGTTGATTGCAGCTTCTGTGTCTGTAGTTGCACAAAATGTGCTTGATGCACAACTACAAACCGCAGCGATTAATGATTGGCAATGAGGACTGAGAAGCGTTTGTTGTCCGGTGCTTAAATTTACGAACTAGCAAACAGTCTGTCCCAAGTTTTGCCTCCCACAATTCCGTCTACAGGAAGGTTGGCTTGTCGCTGAAATATTTTCACTGCATCTAGGGTTGTCCGGCCGAATATGCCATCAAGTGCGATCGGTTCTGGGCAGACACCCTGCGCGTTCAACAATTTTTGCAGTTTCTTCACATCTGCCCCTCTCGATCCGTGTTTTAAAATCCTTTTATGGAATCTAACTTCTGGTTCGTGGCAATCATTAGTGGGGCAAACTTCGCCGCCTGAATAATAATTGGCTGCATTGGCGCCAGTCAACACTAATATGCCAAGAACTGCTAGTAAATAATAAAAAGTCGGCTGCTTAGGCTTAACCTCATGCTTAACCTCATGCTTAACCTCAGGCGGTTTTGGGTGGCATTCTAGTGAAATAGTACCAGTACAAACTTTTGCGGACATAGTTTCCCTGTTAATTTTATCAAGCGTTTTCGGAAATTTTGACGATTGTTTGAGAGTGAGCAACCGGGTTTATGGGATGGAGGTATCCAATCTCGCTAGACCGGGTTTCTGGCAACAGTCAACCGACATTCTACAATAGAAGTGGCTTTACTGCAAAATCTTTGATCGTGCAAGTTAAATTTTGTTGCTCTTGGGTAGCAGCAAAGGTAACAATTACTTCGCAGGCAATAGCAACCGTCAGCATTACCAAGTTTCTTGCCAGCGGGTAATCACAAATGTCATCATTCGCCGGTGAAGGAACGCGATAGTGTTGGTTCCAAATTATTTCGGAGTAATCTGCTGCTAATCCGACGTGCACGCAGGGAATGGAGGTACTCGCACAGTAATCCTTGACTGCTTGCCGTCCGACGCTGTTATCAAAAGTATCGATCGCAACGGCGCTGTTGGCAAGCAGTCGATCGACATTGGCGGGTGTCAATTCCTTTGAGTGCGCGTCAATGCTGACTCCCAAGGCGCGGTAGAGGTTGTTGGCGAGAATTTTGGCTTTGAATGCGCCGATGTCCGATCGATAATAGGGTTGAGTGGAAAGGTTGCGCTCTTCGATGCGATCGCGATCGATGACTCTTAACTGACAAAAGCCCGATCGCGCCAGACTCTCTACAATATTCGCACCCAAAGCACCCGCGCCGCACACCGTTACCGGGAAATTTTTGATCTGCGACATCACTGAGGAATTTCTGTAAAGTTGTTCGTGAAAAAATATACTCATGACAGTTGACAGTTGACAGTTGACAGAATTGATGATTTTTATCGATTTTCGACGACTCCGACTAATGACTGCAAGTCGAAATCTTTGTCCAATCCGCTGAGACAAATGCCAGCACTCATTACTGTTAAGTCATTTTTTGCGATCGCAGAACTATGATGTTCTCCACTGCCGCCAGTCCATTCAACCAGCCAGTAATCTTTGCGATCGCAAAAATCCCGCAATTCCCCGCCGCCCATCTTCAAAGCCCGCTGCAAGCGCTGTTCTGCCTGCACATTCGGGTCTAAATGTTTAATATTTCGGGAGACCAATTCGTAAACAGTTCGCATTTCCGGCGTCATTCCTTTAAAGTGAACTTCTTGAGGCAAAATCAACTTTTTCAAAGCTCTTCTCAACTGCTCAGCAAGCAGCGGATCGGCGCGCCTGTCAATTTCTTCAAACCACAAACAATCACCGTCCCACCGCGCCACAATCGGCTCGAACTGCGAGCCTTTAGTTACTAAATGTACTGGCACGGGTTTAGCAAAACCAGTGCGCTGTTTAGCATCAGATTCATTAACAGGATAAGCCAGCCAAGTTTGCCCTTGCAGCACGCAAGCCAAATGCAAGCGAATCGGCATGAGTAGTTGCAAATACTCTGCCACTTGCGGCAAAATAGGATCCTCAATTACAGCAGCAATTTTCTCATTTACAGGCTTAAAAATAGCCCATCCTTCAAAATTTTGCGGCTGCGGTTGAAACAGATAAGTCATCCCACTTATCCTTGTCCGCACCCTTCCCCCCCGCACGCAGGGAGCCAGGAATTGGGTATCGAGCAGTTGCCCTTCTTGCGCCGCGAGTTGGCTGAGAATTTGGCGGATATCTGTCACTGAATTGACCTCCGTAATCTTACTTATTTTTACATAACCTGCTCTTAACTTAAGCGATTATAAACATTTACCAAAAATCTTGACATCAATAAATATTATAGGATAATATTTATCGAGCCTCCAAATTTAACCTTGTAGAAATATTAACTGAATATGCTGAAAAAACTCTTTTCTAAGTTAGTTATTGTGACAGCTTTGACAATTCCTATCTTAGCATTGGCCCAGGTTGCTCATGCTCAGAACACTCATGGAGCTACTGCTTATTCTCCGACTTCTGACGCCACGGGTATTAGTTGGGATCATGCTACAGAAAAAGAAGCACTAGATGCAGCAGTAACTGCCTGCAATCAACAAAGTGGCGGGGCTAACGATTGTGTAGCTCTGACATCTAATACGAATAATTGTGGAGCGATATCAGTAGGGAAGGGAGGAGCAGGTGCAGGCTGGGGCGATGATAAAGCAGCAGCAGAAGCTCAAGCTCTCGCTGCTTGCAGTGAACTGGAAGGAGGCAACTGCAAAATAGAGCTTTCAGCTTGCAACAATTAATTGAACCGATCGAAATCGGTTTGAGCGGTGTATATTTTCGCTTGTAAAATAGCCGAGAAAATAACCATATTATGTCCGTTCATTTCCGAGGCAAAAACGGTTTGTAGTGAAGACTTTAGTCCTCAGATTGTAAGGAATAAAGTCCTCACTACAAACCAGTAGGCTGCACCACAAGCACCTTACCTAGTTAATCTCCTACTTCCGAAGTAACTGCATCAGGTGGCAGCAAACTTTCTAATCTATCTTTAGACCAGTATTCAGTAGGATAAGCAAGTGCAATAATATCAGAGAGTCGAATCAACCACGTAACTTGTCCGTAAGCATCGATATTTTCCCCGTGTTCGTTAGGGGGAACTATTACCAAAAGTTCGGCAAACTCCCCGTACAAGTTAATCGGGATGCCGCCGAAACTGCTATTATTTGTTTTAACCCAAACTTTACAGCCTCGATCGAGAGCTTCTTGCAGTCGCTGGCAGAGCAAAGTGGATTTTTTGACCTGGGATTTTTTGGCTTTCGACTTTTTTCCCATAGTTTTAAGAAGTTAAAGTAGTGGTACTGTGGGTTGCACAGTGGGTTGAGATAAGCGTGCGATCCTCTTCGAGGGCTTCGCTAACGCGATTTGGTATTGAAACGGACAAAATCAAAAAGGGCGATCGCCCTGTTGCCACCCTACTACTCTAGTCTATAAGAAAGTGCCATAGTGCGATCGTAATAACAATTTAATCGCAAAATCGGGAAATAATCTGCGGTATCAATTTACAGAGTCAATCAACGATCCACGTATTTATACTGTGTCCAAATGTAGTATGATCAGTGGAATCTTCCCAAATCGTTTAAGTAAAACAATGGACTGGCGAAAGCTCATTCATCCCAACCCAAAAACTGCAACAAGTCAACCCGCACCGCCAGAAACTCGATTGTCAGTAGAATTCTTGCTGGGGCTGTTTGCGGCGGGATGGACGGAACAACAGGTGTTAGAGAAATATCCTACACTCACTTCGCCGAAGTTGCGCGCTGCTTTGGCTGCTGCGGATTTTCAGTTAGTTTCATCCATCGCCAATCCAGAATTACTGGAAATTATCGAGCAAACTAGAGAAGAATTGACGATAGGCAAAAAGTTGCCGCTTCAGGATACTGAGGGAGATGTTTGGGAGTAATATCAAATACGGTTAGATTGGAATTATATCGCGAACACTGGCGAACTCACACTGCACTCCGAAAATTCTGCGATTCTGTTTCTGCCAAATGTCGATGATGTTGACGCATTCCCTCTAGCATAACTTGGTCTGACGGATCGAGTCCATCGGCATCTTCATCAAGCCCAAATTTTATACAAATTTCATCAAGCGTCTGAGGTTGAGTGACTCTTAATTTAGCTCGTTTCAGTGCCGTTAACAAGCGAGTTGAATTAGCAGGAGAACGCAACAAGTAAAGCGTTTCTAGCAAACTTTCTAATTCTGCCTTAGAAATCAAAACTGCATTTTTGCCGTTATGTCTGGTTATCACAATTAATTCCCCAGTTTCAACAGCACGATCGCAAAGTAAATCAAAATTTTCTTGAGCCTCAGCGGATGTAACCTCAGTTGACATACCAGAATAAAAAATATGAGGATTGCTCACCAGCATAACTGACGGGCAATCCCATTCTATCACTTGTCATCCCTGACCGGCAAAGCCATATCCAGAATTTCCATCAACAACTCCAGCCGCGAAGGACGAGACAACATCGGCACTAAGTTCGGCAGCGAGTAATAATCACCCGCAAAGGTAAACGTTTCCACTGACACTTGCTTGTCCTTCAATTGGTTCTCAACATAATCGCAGTAAGCGCCAACTCGCACAATCACCACATCAGGAATTACCCCCAAACTGCGGCAGTAATTCTGATAAGCATCAGCAAAATAAGGTGCAGAATTTTCGCCTTCATCTGTTACCATAATGAACTGCTCAACCACTTGCTTCTTAATCCGCATTGCTTCCACCGCGCAACCGCAGCTAGTGCCGCTGCCTGCGTTAATGTGCTGGAATGCGCGCTCCCAATCGGTCAATTCGCTGCCGTTTGCTTGCACTGGATACGGCATCGTGTCAAAGGCATAAACGAACAGTGCAGCCTCGGAAATGCCCGATATCAAAGCAGCTAGACGCTTCCCAACTTCGATCGCACTTTCCATACTTCCCGACTTGTCAATCAACAAACCGGTGGCTTTGACAATCTTGCCGCGCTTCTTTACCTGTTGGTTTGTCACCGCTTCCAGCTTCGCCGTTGTGGCTGCGTCAAAGTTCGCGCCCGCGCCCGCCACACTAGCTTTGTAAGCAGAAACTCGATCGCACTTGGCGGCTTCATCCAGCTTGGAATCAATCAACTGCTTGACTTCCGGGTGATCCATCGCGCCGCGAGACTGAATTGATTTGAGGTTGTTGATCACTTCCTGCGGCGACATCGAGTTAATCAGCGCGGCCAAAACCGTTGGCGTTAGCTGTTTGATCGCACCAACTGCGATCGTATACGGAATCTTGTACTCAACAATCAAATTCGCTTGTTCCGCAGGTGTCGCCGCCTTCGCTAACTGCTTTAACACGAATGCCAGCGAGTCTTCCGGCGGATTGTCCTTAAACAGAATAGCATTAGCTCGATCGCTCGGCTTGACGTGCAGAGTGGCGTACAAGTGCTTCATAGCCTTGCGGTTGCGTAGGGCGGCGCGATCGAAAAACTGAGCATTCTTTTCGCGCGATCGCAGATAGCGAGTGACAGCAGTGCGCGCGCTGCGCGGAACCTTATTTTGGTGCTGCTTCATAAAGTCCACAATCCGCGAAACCTCGTAGGGCGGGAACTCTTGCAACATCATAAACCCGGCATCTCGGTGCTCTGTCAGCGCCGAAGTCAGCAAATTTCCGGCAAAAACTTCCTTGTGATCGCGCACGTCGCCGTGACGCTGATACCACACTGCTAAATGACCGTAAAAAATCGGGTCTAATTCGATAATTAACTTGTGAATTTCTGTCACCTTTTCCAGTTGACGGTGAGGTGTTGTCAGCAGACTGTTGAGCATTTCTAAACGTAAATCGCGCTCTGCTGTATTCATTGGTGCTGCCTCCAGTTGTAATTTTGGATTTGCGATTTTGGATTTTCAATTATTAGGAATATCCAAAAATCTGCTAATGGCAGTTGTTGCACGCTTGGCAATAAATATAATAGTCGCCGCGCAAGTTTGAGGAGCTTTGTTTTTAGAACCTGGAAGGGTTGTATGTAAGCTCTTCGGATTGGGGCGCGGCAACAACTGCTATTTTAAAACTATTTCAGGGAAAATTCTGGGATTTCGATCGCCCTTAAATCCGGTTCAACCCAATTATTCCGGGCTTCCGAGGACATCAGGTGCTCGCGGGTGTAGTGGTGAAATGGTAAAGTGCGATCGGCATATTCGACAATCAAACCGTTAGCCAAATGTACGATCGAGCGATTCCGACTTTCAGCCGCCAGATACTCGCGCACAGTTTGTGCCCAAAACAGCGTTAGCGTTTCGTGATACCCGCTGTTTGGCGTGCTTTCAATGCCATTCACAGCGTTGTAACGTTTGATGCCATTGCGAATCGCATCGATCGCCTCTGATTCCGATTCGCCAAACAGAAAATACCATAAAGCAACGGTTAAATGGGCTTCGTGCGTCCATTGACTGCGCGGCAGGCTGCATTCTTGGAAGGCGTGGAGGAGGGTATCTATCTCGTAGGGCGATCGGTAAATTGCAAGTTTGTTGTTCATAGCTAATACCCAATCAATTTCTTAGTCCGCGGAGGCGGACTTCGTATGTATATAATCGGTTTCAACCGCCGACTAATACTCCAAAAATGTTAAAATTTAAAACACTTCGCACAAGTTAATAAAGCTGTAAGCACAGCCGTTCTTACCAGTTTTACCTAGCAGTGGACACGCAAACCTCATCTAGAACTAGAGACTCGGAATGCTTCCCTAATTCGATCGCTCGAATATCGGTACCTTAGGGCCCTTATAGTTAGGAAAGTGTGTAAGCTTCATCAGTTAGGGCGCGAAGTGATAAAATTAATGTCGATCGCAGTTAAGACTGAAGTAATTTCGTTTGTATTAAGGACTTCAGTTCTTAAAAAAATAGAGGTTCCGCGCAAGTTAGAAAAGCGTTTTGACAGTCCGATTGCTCTACCCCTGAGCTACAGCCCCTTAAACGGGACTGACAGGATTTGAACCTGTGACTAATCGGTTAAATTGTGTGTATGCGCTTCACATATTGGGGCGCAGAACTGAAAATCAAAGAGCGGATATTCTGGCAAAGACGACCAATTGCGTCTCTTACCTGATGCAACAAAAAACAGAATTAAAATCAAAATATTAGACCAGTAAAAGTCACATCGCGCAAGTTAAGAAAGCCGTTTGCACATATGCAGGAGTTGAACCCGCGACCTTTTCTTTAAATAGAAATGCTCTACCAAGAGCTAGTATGTAAGCTTCTTTTGTTAGGGCACGAAGTGGAACTTTCAACCGCTTTATCGATCTAAAAAGTTCAGGTATAAGAGAATGCGCACAAGTCAGAGAAGCTATTTTTTAAACCCCTCCGCAAAAGGCGGAGGGTAGGAATCGAACCTACAATTCGAGTTTAAGTCGAACTTTACCAGTTTGTAAGCTTCTTTAGTTAGGGTGCGCCTCCGACAACTGATGATTTTTTATACCGCGCAAGTTTGAAAAGCTGTTGACAATTTCTAGCGTGTTTACCATTTCACCATAAAAGCCGAAGCCTTTAGCGGGACTTGAACCCGCAATCTTTTCAGAGCTAGATTCTTAATGTGTGTAGGCTTCTCGAATTAGGGCGCGGAATAAAAGTTAATTCTTAGCCGTAAACGGCTTCTGGGCGGACAATTAAATCACCGCTGGGACGACGATCCAGCACGTAAGACTCGAAGCGATCGCTCTTGACATCAAAATGATTTGCTAGACGTTCCCCAATTGCCTTGTCGCTCATTCCTGCCGTGATACCCAGTTGGTTTTCTGCCACATCATAGGAACGTCCTTCAAAACGAATGTGAACCATAACTGTTACCTCCTTAAGCGATTTTATATTTGATATTTTGGATTTTGGATTAGTAGCTTATCTGCTGTTTAGTCAGGGCGTTAGTCGGTAAAAATTGCCAGGGTTAGCATCTGCGCTAATACGACAATTTTTACATAAACAAACGCCGTTCTAAATGGTAAGCTTGTTGGATATGGCGGATTTCCTCAGTCTTGTTTGCCGATCGCACTCGATCGCAATTGTTCTGTTCTGCATCCGCCTGAAATTCGTTGAAATTCGGTTGACTTGGTACAATATCTGACTCAGATCGAGTCAGTCTGTAACTGAACAGTCTCGTGAAAAGTAACAACATGACAATCAAGTCTGTATTGCAAGACTTTCAAATTTGATGTTCCTTGAAATCTCGATCGCTATTTAGTTGTCAAGGTTCAGATTTGGTACGGAAAATACAGGTTTTTGGCTCTCCTGCGCTTTCCATACTCTTATACTACAACTATACTACAAAGGTGTCAAGGGGGTAGGAAAAGTTTTTTAGATAAAACTTACAGAGGTTGTAGAAACGGGGTTTTTGAGGAAAATATTGTGTTATAACTCGTAAATGCACTAAAAAACCTGGTTTTTTGAGTTGAAGTGCGATCGCCAACTGTGCAATCGGGCCCAGAAACCGGGTTTCTACGAGCAATATTGTTTGGCGACGAGGCATACACCAAGAAACCGGGTTTCTTCAACCCTGCACCCAAATAGCTCAAACATCCTTAACATAGGAAATGCTATCGCGGATATTGTGGAAACCAACAGACTCGTAAAGCCCCATCGCACCCCAGGGATTTTCAGTATCGACACCGATAATAGCAGTCTCGACACCGGCAGCTTTCAGCCGATGCAAACCAGCCAGCAACATAGCTCGTCCCAAGCCAATTTTGCGGAAGCCGCGCCGGGTGCCCAGAGACATAATCCAGCCTTCGTTTCGTCCAGTGCGATCGCACTCTTCCGGGCTAATTTCGCCGTAGCAAAAAGCTGCAAAAGTCCCGTCAGCAGCAACAGCAATTAAGTCTAAATCCTTTCTGTAACTGGGTTGGGCTAAATCGTATTTGAATTTCTCGACTGTTAAATCGTGGTGATTCCAGTGGTCGATAAACGATTGGTTGAACATTTCTACCCAAGCTTCCGAATCCTGTTCGCCGGGGAATAGACGCAGCGTAAAACCTTCTGGGCATTGGGGTTCTGCGATCGGTTCAGAAAGCGATCGCGCCATGCGGCAAAAATAGCGATCGACCCTAAAACCGCAACTTTCCAGCACAGAAATGCGATCGGCATCTACCGCGTTAACCCAGGATCGCAGCTTCACTGGCGCACCCCGCAATGATCCCACCTCGCGCATTCGCGTTTCGCCCCAAACCACTGCCGCCGCTTCCACATCCCCGCAGCGCGCATCGGGATCGACGCGAAACCACAGCCAACCGTCGATCGGCTCTCCAGTTTCCGCAATCGACAACAAAGCAAAACCGATTAATTTTCCGCCCGCATCTTCCCAAAGGCAGATATCGCGCGCTAAATATCGGGAAGGTTCGCTAAATTTTTGTCTTAATTCCGAGATGGAAGTGCCTTCATCGAGCCGATCGACTTCTTCGCAAGTATTCATTAAATGCGCGATCGCATTTAAATCGCTTTCGCCGGCATAGGGTCTGCTCGATACACTTAACATAGCTTGTCAGCTCAGGATGTGAGTTTAAATCACATCTTGCACCATTGCCCACAAATTTTTCAAGGGCGGGCTCTTTTGCCCACCCCACAAGCAACTTGATGTTTTGTGGAACAGGCATCTTGCCTGTTCTTGAAAAGGAAAATGTAGTTTTAGCGACAAAAGTAACAAATTGTTACTTTGTTTCTCAGGAATGAGACGAAGGAATCACCCCAGAGATATATTCAAAAACATCAAGTTAGTCACCAAGTTGACCAACTAAAGATAAGAAATAATTTTTCGTCTAAGTTAAGGAGAACTCAATGCTTGACGCTTTTTCAAGAGCTGTAGTTTCAGCCGATGCCAGCACCTCCACCGTTGGTGATATTGCTGCCCTCAGAGCTTTCGTTGCCAGCGGCAACCGACGCTTGGATGCTGTCAACGCGATCGCCAGCAACGCTAGCTGCATGGTTTCTGACGCTGTTGCCGGTATGATCTGCGAAAACCAAGGCTTGATTCAAGCCGGTGGCAACTGCTACCCTAACCGTCGCATGGCTGCTTGCTTGCGCGATGCAGAAATCATTTTGCGCTATGTCACCTACGCTATTTTGGCTGGTGATGCTTCCGTTCTTGATGACCGTTGCTTGAATGGCTTGAAAGAAACCTACGCAGCTTTGGGCGTGCCCACCACCTCCACCGTGCGTGCTGTTCAAATCATGAAGGCTCAAGCCGCTGCTCACATCCAAGACAACCCCAGCGAAAAATTTGCTGGTGCTAAGTTGCGGAAAATGGGAACAATCGTAGTTGAAGATCGTTGCGCTAGCTTGGTTGCTGAAGCTTCCAGCTACTTCGATCGCATCATTTCTGCCCTGAGCTAGTTTATTGCTAATCGCAATTCGCTCAGCCAAATAGAAACTACGCTCACAGTCAAAATCAGTTTAGGAGATTTAGGAAATGAAATCAGTTCTCACCACCGCGATTGCTTCTGCTGATGCAGCAGGACGCTTCCCTAGCACCTCAGATTTAGAATCAGTTCAAGGTTCTATCCAACGCTCTGCTGCTCGTTTAGAAGCCGCAGAAAAATTAGGCAACAACCTGGATGCAGTTGCTAAAGAAGCTTATGATGCTTGCATCAAAAAGTATCCTTACTTGAACGAAGCCGGTCAAGCTAACTCCACCGATACTTTCAAAGCAAAATGCCATCGTGACATCAAGCACTACTTGCGCTTGATCCAATACTGCTTGGTAGTTGGCGGCACAGGCCCTCTTGATGAATGGGGTATTGCTGGTCAACGCGAAGTCTATCGCGCTTTGAGCTTGCCTACTGCTCCTTACGTTGAAGCATTAAGCTTTGCTCGTAACCGCGGTTGCACTCCTCGCGATATGTCTGCTCAAGCTTTGACTGAGTACAATGCTCTTCTTGACTACGCCATCAACTCCCTGTCCTAATTAATTGACAGGTTTGTAATGTCGTGACTGGGTAGTTTTTACCCCGACAAGTCTAGGAACTCTTGGCTCGTTGCTTTACCGATTTCGGTGAAGTAAGGGTAAAGAATTCCTGGGCTTGTTATTTTGTTTAAATAGACATATCCTAATTTCTATCGGGCATCGGGCATCGGGCATCGGGCATCGGGCATCGGTAGCTCACTCTCCTCTTCTCCCCGTCCCCCTCTCCTCTTCTCCCCATCTCCCCCTCCCCACTCTATGGATAAACGCTTTTTTAGTTTTTTTAATTTAACAGAAGACCAGGCGATCGCCATTTTAGATACGCCGCAAGCTGAAATTGGCGAAGAGGATTCCCGCTACATAGCCGCTTCCCATTTGATAAATTTTGCCACAGATCGATCGATCGCAGCACTGATGCGAGCAGTACAACAAACCGATCCAGCCCTAGACAACCGCATTGTGCGCCGCAAGTCGGTGGAAACTTTGGGAAGACTCCAAGCTGTCCAAGCATTGCCGGTGATTCGCACCTGTTTGAGCGATGATGACTGCTACACCGTGGAAAATGCTGTTTGGGCGATCGGCGAAATAGGCACTCAAGACTGCGATATTTTAGAAGAAGTTGCTCAACTACTGGACAAACCAGGACAAACCTACCGGGTAATTATCCACACCCTGACTAAATTGGATTATCAGCCAGGTTTAGAAAGAATTCGCAAATTTGTTGATGATGTTGATCCACCCACTGCTAGTGCTGCGATCGCCGCAATTTGTCGCCTAACCAGAGACTTTTCTAAAATGGGACAAGTTGTCGCCATGCTACAACACAAAAATGTCCTAGGGCGCAGATTATCTATTCAGGATTTGATTGATGCCCGTTACTACGATGCAATTCCCAATATTGCCCGATGTCCCGTATCTTTAGTCTTTCGGCTGAGGGGAATTCGGATGTTAGCAGCAGCCGGAATCGCTGACAAATCCCTTAGCTTTGCCACCATTCAACCTTACTTAGAGCAAACCTTACGAGATAAACCAGGTGATTTGGATTTAGTCCACAGTTATGAAAAATTACCAGATTTACCATTTCTGATTCACGAATTATACGAAACAGATTTTGGGCGTTGCTATTTAGCCAGCAAAATGATTCTGGAAAATTACTCAGAGGATGCACCCGCTGCACTTTTTGCCACCTTTGCTGAAGAAGCAAATAATGACTATGGAGCGCATTTTCATGTAGTAAAATTGTTTGGTTGGCTCAAACACTCTCCAGCCTACGATTTGTTATTGGAAGCTTTGAATAACCCCCAGCCCCAGTTTCAAAAATCCCGTGCAGCGGCTGCGATCGCCCTAGGGGAACTCGGAGAAGAGCGTGCTATTCCAAAATTGCAAGCCTGTTTGGAAACAAAAATCTGGGATTTGCAGTATGCTACATTAATTGCCCTGGAAAAACTAGGCGATATCAGTGGTTATCAAGCCGATACGACCAATCGAGATTGGTTAGTGCAAGCTAAAATAGAAGCTCATAATTCAGTAAAATCCTAATTATCTTAATTAAAGCCTTCTTCATTCTTCATTCTTCATTCTTCATTCTTTAAAAATTATGACAACAGATGCTTTGTTTGAACAACTAAAACACCCGAATCCTCATATGCGCGATCGGGCAATGTATGAAATTGCCGATTCCCGCGATGAAAATACCATCTCTCGACTGGTGGGCATTTTAGATGACGAAGATGTCGTCTATCGTCGGGCGGCTGTGAAGGCTTTGGGTGCGATCGGTGAGGATGCCATACCACCCGTGGTTGACGCCATGTTAAACAGTGAGAATGTGACTGTGCGAGGGAGTGCGGCGAAGGTATTGGCGCAAATTGCGATTAATTATCCAGAGTTGCCTTTCTCGGAAGTGGGTTTGCAGGGATTGAAAAAGGCGATCGATGATGATAATCCTGTGGTGCATATTGCAGCCGTGATGGCCTTGGGGCAGATGGGTTCCTCTGCATTTGAAATTTTGGTAGAATCGCTGAATACAACGGATAATGTGGCGGTACAGGTGGCGATTGTCAATGCGCTTGCTTCTGTGGGCGATCCTCGTTGTGTAGAAGTTCTCACCAGATTTGCCAATGATGAAGCCGTGGATGCCTACGTGCGGGAATCGGCGACAAGTTCTTTATCTCGGTTGGATTTGGTGATGAATTATAAGCGTGCAGAATAGTTAGGTTTTTATTGGGGTGATGAAGTATTAAGGCTTTGGCTGTGACGGCTTGGTTTGTTTGTGTGATCGCCATGTGTTGGCGATTGGCGCGCTGAGGTAAGCATGACAGATTGGCTGCGTTGTTGAGTATCAAGGAGGAAAGGGCGATCGCCAAAACCGGAAAATGACAATTAGTGAGAATTGTGCTATCTTTGTTTAACGCGGAAGCAATCAATTAATATCCCTAATATCTTAACTATTTAAAAGCTAATTTGTATGTAAACAAAAATTGTGATGGTCAGAAAAACTCACCCAAAGCCAGAAGTTGAGGATGCGTTGAGATACGCTGAAGAAAATGGATGGCGCGTTGATGTTGGTGGTTCTCATGCTTGGGGAAAAATCTACTGCCCCTACAACGATAAAGAGTGTAGAAGTGGGATTTTTTGTATATCTAGTATTTGGAGTACCCCAAAAAATTCAGGGAATCATGGGAAACAAATTCGTCGAGTAGTGGATAACTGCACAAAGCATAAAAATGTGAATGAGCCTTCCCCAGAGAAGGAATAAAAAATGAACGAGTATGACTTTACTTTGAAGTTTAATCTGGAAGATTCCCAAGCCGATCCTGATGATTTTATTGAGAGACTATATGCAGGTGGCTGTGATGATGCCTTGATTGGAGTTGGAAATAAAGGATATGTTGCACTAAATTTTATCCGTGAGGCATCATCGGCTTATCAAGCTATTTCTAGTGCAATTAATGATGTTAAAAGAGTTGTTCCAGCCGCCACTCTAATTGAAGCATCACCAGATTTTGTTGGTTTGACGGATGCAGCTAAAATTCTGGGTTACACTCAACAGAACATCAGAAATCTCCTCATAAAAAGCGACTCAAAATCTCCGATTCCTGTTTATGAAGGTACGGATTCTATTTGGCATTTAGCAGAAATTTTAATTTGGTTGCGCGAAGTTCAGACGTACTCCATTGATGATGCGTTGTTAGACATCGCTCAAACCAATATGAATATTAACATTGCTATGAGTTGGCAAAAAATCGCTCCTGATATCCAAGAAAGTATTAAGGCTCTGGCTGTTTAGCTTGGTTTGTGCGATCGATTCGGATGTGTAGGCGATTGGCGCGCTGAGGTAAGCATGAAAGATTGGCTGCGTTGTTGCTGTCTGGTATTATTTTTTTGCTATGTAAAATGTTTGATTATCTTTGATTTTAGGGTCAACAAGCACAGAAATATTGGTTTTTTCAGAAATTGTAAGTTCTTGATGTATTATATTATCTAATTGAATTTGCAAAATAGGCTTTTTGTATAATTTTCCTTCTGCATTTTCAACTATCATCATATCCCCAACTCTGATCGTATAATTTTCGATTTCAAACGCCAAGATTTTACTACTAAATATTTTTACCACTTTTTCTATTTTTTGAAAAGTATGTATTAATTCTTGTTTGATAATTTTTTCAAATAATGTTTCAAAAATAGCTTGACAATACACTTCTAAAAATTGAATATAAGGTTCTAATTCAGAGATATCTAAACTATCCAATGTTTCTGAACCATGAGCCATTTGATTTCTTCTTTCAACTAAATCATTAATTTTATTGTACAAAATATTCTTATCCGCCCTTGAAATTCGATCGTAACTTAAACCAATTTCTTGATTTAGGTTTTCATTCTTAATTAACTCACCGTTCAAATCTATATTGAAAAGTGTAAATAATTCTACAATTTTATTGTGTTTTAAGTTTCCCGATAACAAAACAAATGCTTCTGTATTGATTTGATAGTTTGTAGGGCTGACAATACAAGTATTTAATTTTTTTAAAACCTCCTCTTTGGTAAGGTGTTGATATTTTGGACTTTCTCTACTTATCATGGTATTTATTAGTTTTAAAGAAAGTTCAAAGTGATTATTGATAATTTTTTTATCTATTTGATTGTACTCAGGTACTAAACGGGAAAGTGAATCAAGATATTCCTTAATCCAAATTTCAACATATTTTTCCAACAGCCCGTAAAGTGAAATAATAGCTGCTTTATATTCAAATATCCGTTGATCTGTTCTAAAACTTCTATCATGTTCTTTCAGCCTATTTAGCAAAGCCTTGATTTGTTCATTATCCTCTTCTAAAATAGCATACCCAACCACATCACTTACATACTGAATGTGTTTCAAATATTCTCGTATTTGATTTACTTCTGCTTTAAATCTCTCCAATGATGTTATATTCATAAATTTCTACCCAAGTTTATTAAATATAGCTTTGTAGAAATTCATTAAAATATCCTATACGATTTTCCACATCGTTTTTATCGTTATACCTTCCGTCAAAAATATATCTCTTGTTTCTTGGCGAAACCAACAATTTATCATTTGAATATCTTGTTTTCTTGATAGTTTTTGCATTTTCTATTATGCGATTTTTGGATGTCAAATTTCTTGAAAAAACCTGCATTAATGGATCGTAAACACTCTTTCTCGGTGTCTTAGATTCTTGGAATCTTGAAGGAGGTAAAAACGCACTCTCACCAAAAACTGTGTAAACCAACTCAATAGTTTCGTTAAATACAGATTCAAGATCATTCAAAACTTGATCCGACCAGCTATTGGCTTGTCTCAGATAATCATCTAAAAAACTATCGATAGGGGACTTTAATTTATATAAATGTCTGTAAGCAAAAAATCGTAAAACCAATTCAACATCTTCCATTTTACGATACAATGCTAATCTAGCTGAAAATTCTGATTGTTTTAGCTCTTCTTCGCTTTTAAGTAGTAAATCTTCTACCTGGCTTTCTAAAGGTAGTTGCCACATTTTACGAAAGAGGTCGTTTTTGGCAAGCTTCATGCACAGTTGATTAAATTTGCCATTATGTAAAGCATTTCTCGTTTCTTGTGGTGTTAGTTTTTCACCGCCACTATTCAATCTTTCAAAAACTATTCGCTTGAGACTTTCGGCTTCCTCTCTGGTTTTTGCTGTTTCTTCTAACAATACGATAGATGATAAATAGCGCCTGTCTATACCTCTTCTAACTTGTTCAGGTAAATCGTCATATCTTTTTCCATTAAGTTCCTGCCAATATTCTAATCCTTTTAATTCAAATCTCCCTTTATAAAAGTCATAAATAGTGGTGAGCCTTTGTTGTCCGTCCATTACTTCATAAATAGAATAATCTACTTCATAAAGAAAAATAGGAGGAATAGGTACATTCATTATAAATGATTCTATTAAACGAGATTTGCGAGTGTTATTCCACCTTTTTCTGCGTTGGTACTCAGGATTTAAGATATATTTTTTACTGTCTCCCTGCTTGCTATCAAGCATAGTTTGTATGCTGTCAAGGGGATAACGAGCTTGCTCAGTCACTATTCTGATCTCACCTCTCTTGTATTTCTCGTTGATTTCCTGGTCGGAAAGAGAGGATTGGGAGAGATCGGATTGATTTCCAATACTAAATGTTTCGCCGGGAATTAAGTAGTTACTTACGCTCATATTTACTTTCCTATTTTTTAGGTTGCCATTAATACTTATTTTGCTGCTATATTGTTTTTACCTGATGCTTTACATCCTTTTTTCACGATAAATTGAAAGGCGATAACCGCCAATACACTACAAATTTAGCCCTTTTTCCTTTCAACCTTAAAAACATCCTCAATACTTTTCCCAGCCGTTTTATCCTCCCAGCCCATCGCCATTAAGAAACTCTCAGCCGACGGAGTTTCCACCACATCAACCCCCCATTCTCCCGTTTGCAGCGCTTCAGGATCGTCACTCAAGGGCGGAGTCTTCTTCAACCCCGCTAAAATCAAAATATCAGGAAAAAAATCATCAACTTTTCCTTGACTCATCCGCTGATCCACCAAAGCTTCAGCGCAAAATCCCCCAACTTGAGGAGGAGAAAACTCATTAGTAGAAAATAAAACTTCTACCATCCAATGCGGATGATTTAATTGACGACATTTGATCTGAGGATATTGACTTAAACCCTCAGCAAATACCAGAGTCAAATCTTCGCGACTTAAGGGTCTAAAAATACCCTCTGGCATATCAAAATTATGAGAAAGCAACATCCGCCCGGTTCCAGATTCCGTCATATTTTTAATTACTTAATTTGAGAAATTGCCAACTTAATCACACCTTGAATCGCCACTTCCGATTCCTTTGCTAATGCAGCTTGTAGCGGCTCGATCGCACTTCGATCGCCCACTTTCATCAAAGACAAGGCCGCCGCCCTGCGACTTTCCCCATCGCCATGATGCAATAACTCAATCAGATTGGGGATTCCAGGCTTATATGCCAGATTTCCCAAAGCAGCAGCCGCCTCGCAACGCACGTCAACATCAACATCCGTCAGAGACTTAACCAAAATCTCAAATAACTCCGGCTTGGGCTCTTCCTGGGCGACTTTGGCGATCGCCCCAACCACCGCCCCACGCACCACAGGAGAATCAGAGGCGATCGCCTGATACAAATACTCCTTCGCACCCGCCCCAATAAACGCCAACGCCCAAGCCGCATGACCGATCGTACTCTCAGGCAAATCAGTAGATGCTAAAATATCCAACAAAGCCTGCACAGAAGGTTCACCAATCCTCGCCAGCGCCCCAATAGACGAACCCTTAACCACCGTATCCCGATCGTTCAACAAAGCATGAATTAAATTAGGAACCGCCGTCGGATCGCCAATCAAAGTCAGAGTTTTAGCAGCCGCACGTCGCACAACCGGATTAGCATGATTCGCCAAAGCCTCCAACAAAAAAGGAGTCGCCGCTTCACCAATTTCTGCCAGAGTTTCCGCACAACGCAGTCGAGTCATCCCCCGCGTATCTCCCAAAGATTCAACCAGACGCATCAAAAGCTCAGCATCATTAACATCAAAAGTATCTAAATCTATTTGTTCAGTAACTTGTTGAAGCAAACCATCTGTTTCTGCATGAGCTAACACAATTGAAGCATCCTGAAATTGAGCATTAGAATTGACCATGATTGTCACCTAATTATTGGTAGTTATAGCCGCCAATTGAGTGCGGAGACTTTCTAGTCCAGCCTCAATTTTAGCAAGTTCCGGCTCAATTTTAGCCATAGCTGCTTTCTGTGGCAGCTTAGCCTTTTGTGCCGCGGCGATCGTCTCACTCACCAAACGTTCCCGATACCGCTCAAATTCGGCAATAACTTCCACCAATTCTTCAGCATCTACCTGTGTTGAATCTTCACTTAAATCTGCGGCAGATTTATCATGCTCAGATGTTGTCAATTCTTCGTTTTCAGACATAGTTTTGATAGTTTAATGACAGGTGAAAAATTTTAGGCGATCGAGTCCAGTTAAGCTCAGCTCATACATGATTCTTAGGAACGAACGGGCAAGATGCCCGTTCCACAACCAATTAATTTTCTTGTGGGGTGGGCCGAAGAGCCCGCCCAGGTTCTTGTGGGGTGGGCCGAAGAGCCCGCCCAGGTTCTTGTGGGGTGGGCCGAAGAGCCCGCCCTAAAAAAATATTGATAATAGTGCAATATGACAAATCAAAAAGCATTTTTTCCCGAGACTTTAACATGACACCGCAGCCGCCCCAGAAACTCTCAAGCGATTGTGTTCCAACAACTCTTCTAAAACAGACGGAGAAATACAACGACGCTCAGAACAGTATGCCATTTGTTTAACCCCATTGCTCATTTGAACAGTCATCACCCGCACTCGAAAATGATCGTTAATAAACCAACAGCGTTCCTGTCCTTGATTTGTCTCATATTCCGTCTCAATAGTCAATACCCCATCATCAGCAAAATTGTAAATACCAATCACCGGAATGCCTTCAACGTAGCCTCGATTTCGCAGAAACTTACCCATCTTCGGGTTATTAGGATTCGGCACATCGATCAGAATTGCAGCATAATTTTGGTTAGGGATGGCATCATCCAAATTATCTTGCCACATGAAACTGCATCCCCCACTAACCAAAGCAGGATCTACATTTTGCTGTTGACAAACCTCTAAAACTCTGGGATCATCAATTGACAAGACATCAATCATGACATTGGATTCTCCCGACTCATCAGCAGCAGCAGTATCAAAATTATGGACTGTTCGCTGAGTGAACCAAACGCCCTCACTCTTGCGAAAGAAATCCATCATAGTCATCGGTGGTGTTAGCAGCATTTCTGTGTCAGCTTAGCGAGAGGAATCAAGCAAGTCCCCTTGTCTGGGGGGATGGGAGGGAAATCGGATCGGATTTTGGTTAAGAAAATTAACTTTCTGGCGATCGCTCATCAATCAAATTCTAGGATAAATGACACCGGACAACTTTGAGCAATTCCATCAATAAATCTTCAAAAAATATAATGTCACTTCGTCAACACTCATTTTTCCTCTCCGAGCCCCTGACTCTCACAGAAGTCTTACAAGCTCTTGAGCAAACCAAAAGTCTAGCTCAAACCAACCTCCAAGGAATCAACCTCAGCCAAATGGATTTATCTGGAATTGATTTGAGCGGAGCAAACTTGATTGGCGCGGGCCTCAGCAAAACCAATTTCCAAGGCGCCAATCTCCAGGGAGTTGACTTCCGGCGCGCTAACCTCCGAGACGCCAATTTAAGCGGAGCAAATTTACAAGAAAGTTATTTTTTTCGAGCTGATTTACAAGGTTGCAATCTAGCCGATGCCAACTTAGAAGCAGCTAAATTTAAATTAGCATTATATGATAGCAAGACTATGTGGCCAGAAGGATTTAATTACCAAAAATCCGAAGCTATTGGCCCGAAAGCTAGTCTGAGCGGGGCTTTTTTGAATACAGCCAATCTCCGAGGAGCGGATTTGAGTTACTGCAATCTGCGCGGTGCTTATCTCAGTGGAGCAGATTTAACTGGAGCCAATTTAGAGGGAGCCGCTTTAAGCGGGGCTAATCTTCAAAATGCTTTTTTGACTGGTGCTTATTTACGGAATGCCATGTTAATTGGAGTTGAATTGCAGGGCGCAGATTTACGGGCTGCTGATTTGACTGGAGCGAATTTAGAACAATTAAAAAGTATTGCTGGTGCTGATTTTAGCTTAGTACAAGGATTGACTGAAGAAGCCAGAGCGATGCTTTGCAGTCGCGATTCCAAGGAGTTAGGTACTTGGAATTGTTTTACTCGGAACAATACGGCTCAAAGTCTTGGTTGTTAGATTGATTCCGGTACAACCGGAATGATTGTTAACTGCTAACTGTTAACTGTTAACTGCTAACTGTTAACTGTTAACTGTTAACTGTCATTGCGAGTTTGTAGTTGTAGGGTGCGTCGCCCTCGAAAATGCCCAAAGAAACATCGACAATCTCACAGCGACGCACCTGACAAATATGGTTAAACTCATGCCCTGGTAAAACAATCTCAACCCTTGGATGCAAGGTGCGTCGCTATCAGATTTGCGATAATTAGTTAGAGATTTTTTAAAGCGACGCACCCTACAACTTCCTGCTTCCTTCTGTTATAAATGACGTTCCAAATCGAACAGAAAACCGTGAATATATTCCTCTGTCCACTCCTCACCATAGAACCGCAGAAACATCCCCCTAGCAGGATCTTTAGCAGCACGATAGTTGATATAATTGCGTTGAGCCTGAAGAATCTCGGCTAATTTTTGACTGTCGGTGACTGGTTGCGCGCGATCGACCAAATCGAGATAAGCTTGTAAATAATCCTTAAAAGCATCAAACACCAGAGTCTGCACAGCCTCAGTTTCCTTCGGACGAGTCCACAGAAAAGCCGGAGAAAAGAAAGGTTTTGCCTCTTCAGGAAAATCTCCCCCCCACGGCAAATCTTTTTGATACTTGTTAAAAATCGGTAAAATCGGCTCAGAGTATTGCTTCTGATAAGCAGCATCATGGAAAAGCGGCTGCATATCCAAAGCAATCAAATGTCCCCCTGGCAAAGTCACCAAATCCGCCCCAAAAAAAGGCAAATCATAATTAATTTGGGGGAAAATCACAAAATTCAGTACCTGGAGAGCATCACCGCCCTCAACGTGAGCCGCCCGAATTTGCCGCAGTTTTGGGGATTGAAAAGCATAACTGGTAGTAACAACCAACTGCTCTTTTTTCCCTTTTCCCGTGATACATTCTTTTCTTTCAAAACCTGCCGGAATCGGATAGGGAGCTAGGTGAAGTCGCTCCCTTAGTAGTGGAATTGCGTAATCTAAAAAAGGCTGATAGAGAGTCATCTTAAATTTATTTTTTCCCGGCGGGAATCGCTAAGGGAACAGCATCTTCAAACAAAAACTCGTACAAAAAGCGCTCTGACCATTCATGACCAAAATAGCTGCCAAATAGCCCGGATGCGGGGTCTCTTTCTGCACTATACTGATCGTAATCTTTTTGTGCTTTCACAATCCGCTGAATTTCTTCGGGAGTGGTAAGGGGAGTAGCTTGCTCTAGCATTTTCCAATACAACTGCACGTATTCTTGATAGGCGGGAAACAATTGGTTGACTACTGTTTCGGCGTCTGTTTTGGCAAAGAGTAAATTTTTGGAAAAATACTGGTTGGCATCATAAAACTTCATTTCTAAGTCTTGCACCAACGAGCTGTATTTACCTCGAATTTCGGTCAATGGTTCGATATACTTGTCTATGTAAGGGCGATCGCGAAATAACGGCTGAAAATCTATCACCACCAAAATTTTCTTTTGTCCAAACGCTAAAAAATCAATTCCTAGCAAAGGTACATCGTAATTGTGGCTTGGATAAATCACACTGTTGAAAATTTGAGCCGTTTCCCCAGCATCGATGTAAGTGTAGCGAATCTTGCGAAATTGTGGGCATTGATAGCACCAACTTTGAATCGTGGCGGGATTTTTACCTCTTTCACTCACCACAGATTCCAATCCAGAGGGAATGGGACGGCTCTCTAGTGCAAAGTTCTCAAACAGTTCTTTTTCTAGAAATTGCTGAAATGGCTTAAACATAGATTATAATTTAGCTCCTTCAATCTCTCCCTGAAACAGGATAATAAGCGATCGCCTTAAACGCCGTCTCTTTTTTGGCTAACAAAGTAATATTTCGTTATGAAACCAAAGCTGCGATCGGACTTATCTAATGAAGACTTTGTACCACACTCTCATCTTTGACAGGCTCAAATGTAACAAAACTTAATAAAAATTCTCATAATTCTCGTCTATAACTTGGATTGTGTCCAACTACCTCCGTACAATTCTAATAACTATGCAATTAAGTGAAAGAGCCAAACAATTAATTCCCAAAGCCAGAATCGTCAGCTTTGCCACTTGGAAAAACCTCTATTCAGATGAAGTAATTGCCATTTTTCAACAGGCTGACGACGAAAATCGATATCTCACCGATGAAGATTTAGAAAACATCAAAAATCTGGTTCCCGATACCTCTTTAATGTTAGAACAAGCAAGATTGCTGCGAGAACAAGCACCTAATCTTGTATCGAAGGCCAGGGAAAAGGTGTTAGCCGAGTTTCCTAATATCGCCGAACCAGGCAATGACCTCTATCCTCCTGCACGCGCCGAAGCCTGTTGGCGAGATTTTTGGCACTTCTTGCGCTGCGTCTCCTATAGCATAGCAGGTAAAAATCCAGAATTTACCAGTCAAGCAGGACTAGAAAACATGGAACTACTTTATCAAGAATTGCGAGTTCCTTTGGCGGCGATGCTCTGTGGATTAGAAGAGTTAAAAACAGTTAGTTTACAGCAATTTAGTTCTGAAAAACAGCATTTATCTGGTCTTTCTTTTGACAATTTAATCGCAGGCTTAAAACAGTTCAGTCAAGCTTGAGCGGTTAACAATCGCAGGAATTACGCACAGGCATTCAAGAAACCGGGTTTTTCACCGATATTACTCGCACTCCAGGCCATATTTCCCGAAAAAACCCCGGTTTCTGCCTCTAGAACTCCATACAATATTCTTAACTGTTCTCAAGCAAGTTTTCTAAAGCCGCACCAACCACTCGATGATGGGAATCTTGGCGCAGTTGACTCAAGACTTCCTTCGCCCCTGGAACATCAAAATGCTTCAAAGCAGATGCAGTGTGCTGACGAATCCCTTCATACTCAGAACCAGCCAGCGCCAATAACCGAGCAAGTGCCACTGGTTCCTGACTGCTTCCGGCCAACGCACCCAGTGCATCCACCGCCGCTTCCTGGGTGGTCATATCTTCACCAGCCAAGGCTTCGATACATACCTCAAAAAGTTCGTTGTAGCACTCCATATCCACCAGAGCGCCCAGAATGCTGCGACGCACCAGCCAGTGGTCATCCTGAATAAAAGTCAGCACTAAATGAGATGCAGCGCATCTACCGAACAGCGACAGGGAATTTGCTGCTTCGGCTCGCACATTGGGAGTGTTATCAAGTTTCATGATTTGGAGCAAGGCGGCGAAAGATTCGGCGCTTTGTTGTTGTCCAAATCCCCTGCTGACAAAGGTGCGGACTAAAAATTCTGGGTCGTTGAGTCGAGCTTTTAGCAATGGAACCGCAATCTCTGGTGTATAATCTTTCAGAGCTGCGATCGCCTTGAGTCGATATTGAAAATCAGAATTTTCTAAAGACGCTTCGATTTCGTGAATATCCATAACCGCAACAGAGCAGGACTTTCCTTACTTTAAACAACAGAGTTCACTTTGTGCAACTTACCAAAATTATCTTAACGAAATCTTTTTTTAACCGTGAACCTCGTTTCTTTAAACTCTCTCATCAAATCGAGTCTGAAAAGTACCATATTTGAACCAATATTGTCGCAGTTCATGATGAGGTGTATGCAAACTTCCTTTCGCTTGATAGAGCATCACTTGTCGATGATTTCCCATCCACACTCGTTTGAGCGGTTCCACAGAAATTAAGCATCCTCCTAGACTGGTGATACATTGCTCAAATCTCTCAACGGCTGGGTAGTCTAAAGTTTCAAAAATCACAAATTGGCCTAAAAAAATTAGGTGACGACTTCGTATCCAAGCCTGCATTTTTTTATCGGCTATAGGGGGTAATACCATTTTAGAATTTAGATTTTACAAACATTCCTGGACGCGCTCCGACCAAATATTTTTTTATTCTCCCCTAGATAACTAAGACCTTCTTTTATAAATCAAGTTTTTGGCTTTTTTCAACAAAAAAAGAGCGAATAATAAAAACTCGCTCTAGATAAAGTATAAGATACGAAACCTAAATCAAAAAAAACGATATAAGAATCTAGCTCGGCTCATGAAGGGGAACCCAAGAAACTTTCTGGTTATCCCTGACATCAGGCTCACCTCATCACTCTATGGCTTAAGCAACTTCGGTGATGCTGACAATTTTTCCGCCAGCGCGATGGATGCGCTGAATTTGCGGAGTCATCTTCCCACCAGAGACAAGATATTCAGTGTTACTTAGTCGGCGAGGGCTATCAAATTTAGCTCCTTTGACTACAATTTTGAACATTTTTTCGGTGGCATCTTTGGAAGCACTAATGCGACCGCCTGTGGTTGGTAAAGTAATTTTGTTACCACTATTACCGGCTACGAAGTCAACTAAGCGAGAAGCGGTAAAAGCACTGTCAACTCCTGCATAACCTTGATACAAGGAAAGAGTGCGATTATAGCCAACTTGCTTTTGTCCGACTTGACTGTTTGCCCCTTGATAGTAAGGGACGACGTTTTCTCCAAATTTGTCCTGATATTCTTGACTGTCGAGGTAGGAATCAATTTCTGCCTCGTAGCCTTTTTCGATACAGGTGCGAATGTGCTCGGAAAGTTCTGCTTGGTCTAAGGGAGCGCGACCTAACAAATGTTTAAAGTTGAGTTCGACAAAGCGGTAGGGAGCGCAGGATTCAAAATACCGACTGCGATAAAAGTCAGATTTTGCCACAGCGCGGACAAATTCCCGTACAGTCATCGCACCATCGCACAACTGCGATTCTGGCACTGTCAGGCGTTCACTTTCCATGACATGGGGATTACCCAAAACTTGTTTGTAAACTGCCCGAATTACAGCCTGTGTATCATCGGCATTGCTAGTAGACCAAAGTTCTACTGGGGCATCTAAAACCACACTCATTGAGTTTCTCCTAAGACTAAATAACGCTTTAAAAGAGGGAATTAAGGATTGCTTGCAAACACGC
The DNA here is from genome assembly GCF_036706065.1 of Microcoleus sp. A2-C3. Taxonomy (NCBI): domain Bacteria; kingdom Bacillati; phylum Cyanobacteriota; class Cyanophyceae; order Oscillatoriales; family Microcoleaceae; genus Microcoleus; species Microcoleus sp. A2-C3. The sequence goes on from NZ_JAUBVX010000033.1 coordinate 65,986, forward strand.
TCAGGGAGATAATTCCCCAAGTCGTGAAGCTAGAAGTTTGAGCGGTTTCTAGTTGACAGCAGTGATGCTGGCAATTACGCCGCCTTGTTTGTGGATGCGTTGATATTCTTGGGAAAGTCTGGAAAACGGCACTACATAAACTTGGTTGCTCTGCCGAATTTTTTGAATCCGATTCTTAGCAGAAGTGCGATAGCCAGTGACTTCGATACGGAACACCTTACCCTCGTCACCGGAGCCCACGTTGTAAACACTTTTAGCAGCCCGCTGTCTATCGGGAAATGACCAACCATCCCCAACTGAACCGCCGGAAGGAGGAATGACTGCTACAGGAGTTTGCTGAATCACGTATTTGTTCAGAACTGGGGATTTTCCAGACAGACTTCCTTTGAAATCGCTGCTGGAAGCACCACGCAAGAGAGCAAACATATGAGTAAACCCAACCATGTTTTGTCCTGGTTGGGTTTTGTAGCCTCGGTAGTAGGGAACGATATTTTCGCCGTAGGCGTTTTGGTATTCATCGCTGTCGAGGTAAGAATCAATGTCTGCCTCGTAGCCTTCGGTATCTAAAATTGTGCTATGGGTTCTCATTTCTTCTAGGCCATCGGGAGTGCGACCGAGAAGATGTTTGAAATTGAGTTCAAGAAACCGATAGCGAGGACAAGTATCGAAAAAGCGAGAACGGTAAACATCTGATTTTGCAAGAGCGCGGACAAATTCGCGTACACTCAATTCACCGCGTTTGAATTGCGATTCAGGAATTGTCGCCCGTTCGCTTTCCATGACGTAAGCATTACCCAAAACTTGCCGATATACGGCACGAATAATGGTTTCTACTTCTTCTTCTGAACGTCCTGGCATCAGTTCTAAACAGGGTGTTTCTTCAAATAAACTGACTCCAAGTCGAGATGCAGGTCCAAAAACCATTTAAAAAATCTCCACTATTGTGTTATGTGAAAATTTACCATAATTAGATGTTAGATTAGAAAAATTTACATAATTTAACATAACCTAGGATGTGGCTGCTTCACGTACTACAGGTAGTTCTTTTTTTGTGCCGGAGTATTTGTTGGCGATAGGTGTGGCTGTAGGATGTGCTGCGATCGCCTGTAAATTATTCCTACGAATAATTAGATCTGTGGTAGTTCTGTAGCAAAACTTTGACGCTTTTCAAACCATAAAGAGCCGTTATCTGATCCCCAAATCTGTTGATGAGTATTTACATCCATACCGCGATCGAGACTGCTCCAGGTTGTTTCGGTAATTTCTACGTCACTGATCAGGTAGGTTGAACAACCTTTTTTTTGGATGAGACACTGGTTTCCTGGCTCTACACTACCACGAAACATTTCTCCTTCTCGTTTGAAAACCATAGAGCAATTATGGCGTCTTTGAATGCAATCTGGTTTGATTGTCTTGAGAATGCTTAATTCCCGTGCTGCGCCGGCGTACTGCACTGGATCGTTGAGACTATAATTTTCTATATAAATTTGTGCTCCCTGGTCAATTAATTTGTGTACTCCTTGACGGTAGGGAGTCCACATATCGTGGTCATAAACCTGCTCAGAGTAAAATCCAATGGCATTGAAAAATTCAAAGGGTAAAGGTCGGAAAAATATATGTATATGGGCAAATTGTTGGGGCTTTTCAAAGGATTGTTTGTAGTTGCTGAAATCCCCTGCCATCCACTGAGCGAGAGTGATTAAATCGTTGGCTTTAACTGAATTCATAAGCTTTTTTCAACTTGGTTGTATAGCAATTATCAATGTAGGTACTGATTAGTAATTGGCGATTGGTAAAAAGGTAATTGGTAATTTGCGGCGAGTGCCTCACTTGATTGAGAACTGCTATACCATTTATCAAAACTCTGGCTACCCAACAATTGTTCGGCTTGTTTCATTGACTATTAAGGTGCGTCGCCCCGATATTGTCGATTAACATTAGGGATTGTTTGTGGCGACGCACCCTACAAATACTGTTGCATGATTTTTGATAATTGGTGTTATTTCGCGGAGAGCGATCGAATTTCTGAGGAAAATGATGCGGTTACTACTCCACTTCCTTGACTTGTTTTGATCAGGGAAACACGAAAGCGCAGGTTGGGATTGGCGAACCAAATTTTTTCTTCGGCTGCGGCGTTATCGTAGCTTGTCAGGAGGACAAAGGTGTCATCGTCTGTGATGTGATAGTCGGCGGCGGCGGGAATGGTTTCGGCATATCCTTGGTCTCGCAGTAATTTACCGCGATTGGGGACTGTCGGATCTGGGATTGGTACGAGGATACAACTGCCTTTCATTTCGGCGTTTTCGTCCCAATCTGTGTGTCCCTCCCAGGTCATTTGAAAGGGGTTTACTGCTTGGGCTGGGTCAATGTTGTAGGATTTGCAGAGGTCGATTACGGCAGCATCATCGGGTGAGACTGCAACGATATCAATGACTGACTCGATCGCTTCAAAGTGTCGGAAAGTCAAGTGATGGGCGCTGCGCTGCGATCGCCATTGTCCGAGGGAATTGTCAACAAATTGCTGGATGTTCATGGAGATTATTGTACAAGCTGATTGACACAGATATTATTGTCAATAATTTTAAGATTGACAATATCACCACAGCTTGCGGGTATTGGTATTGTACTATGTTGTTTAAAGATGGGAGTAGAAGGACTTGAACCTTCGACCTTGAGATTAAGAGTCACCTGCTCTAACCAACTGAGCTATACTCCCGCATCTAGGCTACTATAACACAACTGTTCTGAAAAATCAACTATTTTTGTAAATTTTTGTGCCGATCGCCCGATCGCGAGTTTTCTGTAAGGGCGATCGACAAGAGCCAAGAACCCTGAAGCTACTGATGGTATCATTCGTTTAGTTACCTTCGAGCCAGCAGAGGAGGCGATCGTGCAATGGATTCAGTGAACCTTCAATATCGCAGCATCGTTGAAAAACTTCTCCAAGAATATATCGATTTTCTCGGTAATGACGACCTAGCGGAGGTCAAATTAGTATTAGACGAAAAGCACGATCGCTATTTGTTAGTCGAAACAGGCTGGCAAAACGGTTATCGCATCTATGGAAATCTGATCCACATTGAAATTATCGACAATAAACTTTGGATCGAACACGACGGTACGGAAGATGGAGTTGCTTACGAGTTGATGGCGGCGGGAATTCCCGAAGCAGATATTGTTTTGGCTTTCAAGTTACCGGAACTGCAAAAAGTGCGTTAAGCGAAGCTATCCCGTAGGGAATCGGCCGCGATTTCGCGATCGGGGGCGAGCGAGATGAATCAATATTGAATTTAAGTGCGATCGAGCGACTGGCAATTTAACTTCTTCAAACATCACAAATCGTATCAGCACCAGATCGAGTCAGCCGTCAGTGGCTAAATTGCCCAATACCAAAATAGCGTAATCCTCTAAGTTGTGGTCAATTAAAACAGGATTGACTTCTGTAAAACATCAAGATACAGTCGTATTTCGAGGAACTATATACTTTTGGGAACAATCGCCTTATGAGAAACAATAGAGTTGCACTATTAGATAGATTAGAGTTGCTTTTAATAGCAGCAATCGACATTATATTCCTCACATCTATAGGCAATTATATGAACTATCGTGAAGCGACACTTGGTGAGTGGTTTTACTTGTGGATAATGACAGCTCTGGCACTATATCTTCTGGGTCTTTACACCATTGCTATGGTGGATAGAAAACTTTCAGAACAAGAAATGGAAACTGAGCCGTTGTTTGTGGTTTTCGGTTGCATCATCGGTTTGCTGAGCGGCTACTTAGTTACCTATTTCTACTCATCAATGCCGACTCTGCCACACAAGTGGGATGGGCTATTGGGGGTTTTACTTTCTTTTTGGCTATCTATTTTAGGAATTTATGTTGCTGGAAAATTTAAGCGGAGTAAATCCACAAGCAATCTAATCGTTTCATTGTTGAGAATTTTAATTCCGTCTGCGATCGCTTTAACATTTATATTGGTTAACAACAACGGTTTTCCTGGTGTAACAGCACCTGCTGAGGTTCGACAGCAATGGGCGTACAAAGAATTTTGGAATTATGGCGGAGTTGTGAATTCAATCAAAAACTGTCAGCCCATCATCCAGCGAGTAGGCAGCGTAAAATTTGTGGCACCTACCCAAGGTGCAAACAATGTTACGTTCGAGCCCGGTAGTTCAGGTCATTCCGGGGAATTCACCCTAGAAGTAGTTGGCGATCAAGGTATAGGTGTCGCTTATTCTTACTTTCATATCGGTACTTTCGTCTCAAATGTTCGATTTACCTATCAGAAGAGAACAGAGGAACTATCCTGCCGGAGATAGAAGAAATCCAATTCTTTCTGCTCCACAAATCCTTGACCTGCTGGCATTCCACTATCCCCTACAACAAGGAATTTAAACCCTTGCCTTCCGCAGTAACTCTTATGACTGTAATCACGGAAAACAGGGATGTGTGTTAAACCACAATCCATTTCAAGCAATTTGTAAGGTTGGCACTGCCCACTCTACTGATTCTAATTGATTCCCAAACCGCCTACTTGATAATTTGGGAGACGACACCCGCACCGACGGTACGATCGCCCTCGCGAATGGCAAAACGCATACCTTGTTCGATCGCGATCGCCCTCAGTAACTTCTAGCCATCGCCTCTAATATTACCGACAGAATACTTATTGTCTTTCATAACTCTCATCAAAAATCTTAGAGCTTCATTCACTGCTTCAGAGTCAGGAAACATTTCTGCAACATCAGGTTCCAGATGAACGTTCAGCCCGCCAAAACTCTTCCGTCCAGGGCCTAACTTTCTCACTCGCAAGCTCTTCAAATCGTATTCCGATCGCAGCTCATCTTCCATATCTGTTTCAACCTTCTTCATAAACTTCTCGCTCCCCTCTGGTTACTTCTCTGGCGCTAATTAAACGAATTGCATCGCCCCTTTCCGTATACGACACTATTAATAAACGACCTCGGCACGATGCTCCAATAATAATATATCGATCTTCCTCATCAGAATGGTCTGGATCGTAGAAATCGACATATAGCCGATCGTCAAAAACACTTTTTGCCTCTTCAAATGAGACTCCGTGCTTTGACCGATTTGCCGCTGCTTTATTTTCATCCCACTCACAATTCATCTACTTATTGTAGCATCATGCGTTTATTGAACGCCACTGTGTTGTGCAGGCACGAACGTTATTTCTATTGACTAGCGATCGCCACACTCACCATCTTACAACTGCTCAAACGGAAAATGGAGGAGTCGAACCTCTACAGCTTATCGCTGCACTCTGGTTTTCCAAACCAGTCGCCGTCCACACAGCAGCAGTTTCCAAGTTTTTTATTTTTAACCGCAGATGAACGCAGATGAACGCAGATGAATACAAAAAACGGCGTTGCTGATTTACGGTATGAAAGGCTAAATATGCAATTCATAAAAACCAGCGTCTACAAAGCTTCTGGATTTTAAAATTATTTATTTCATACCCTGATTAAGCAACGCCCAAAAAACTTTGTATTCATTCACTTTCTTGTCTGGCAATTATCTGCGTTAATCGGTATTTATCCGCTTTGTATCTGCGGTTGACTTATCAATCAAAAAAATATGTAATTGAATAAATATGACAACTCAGCCCAGCATTTTATCACCCAAAATATAAGGCAACAATTTAGCGATATTTCTAGCATCATCAATTCCTCGGTGATGAGTTCCTTCTAGAGCTAAACCCGCAAGTTCTAAGGCTTTTTCCATGCCGTAGCGCTTTGACAAACCTTGGGTTTCTGTAAACATTTTTTTGAGATTGACGTGAGGATAAGCAATGGGAAAAGGGAGTTGATGAAAGTTGCTATCCTTTTTAAATTGTTTGCGATCGAAGTCGCCCCAGGAACCAAATACACCGTTTGAGTAACCAGACAGCCAGTTTTTCAGCATAGCGCTTGCTTCTGGGTAAGTTGGGGCGATCTCGACTTGCGTTTGGGCGATCGATGTTAATGACGTGCAAAATTCGGTAAGAATGGGATGGCGTATGGGTTTGACGAAGCTTTGAAATTCATCAACGATGGTTAGTGTTGTGGATTTTATCATCACTGCTCCAATTTCGATAATTTCCATGTCATTTCGGGCGATCGATCCTTTGTCGCAGCAGGTTGCTTCAAGATCGAGCACGAGATAATAGTTGAACTGTTTTAAATTAATCATAATTTAACCTAAGTTTTAATCGTCGCCGTGTTTAACTCGATAATGCAGCAGCATGAAACCGTTGCTGTAAATTTGGCGATCGCCTAGTTCCAGATTCGTCGGTGCGATCGCCCTCGCAAACATCGGAATTCCCGCCCCCATGACTACCGGATTCAACTTGACAATCATCTCGTCAATCTCAGAAAAAAGAGTTGCCGCTAACTCACCGCCACCGCACAGCCAGATATCTTTACCCGTTTCCTGCTTCAATTCCTGAACCAATCCAACTGGATTGTCGGAAACGAGTTCAACATTCCGATCTGGGCTGGCTGGCATACTGCGCGAAAAGACATACTGTTTCAAGCTGGGATAAGGATTAGTCAAACCCACATTTAGCCCGACTTCATAGGTTTTGCGTCCCATCAAAACAGCATCAAACTGCTTGTTTCCCGCGCGAATGCCTAGTGCTTCGTGAAGGTGCGCCGGAATAGTTTCGGGAAAGCGATCGAACAAATCGGCAAAATGTTCTCCTGACATCGGAAAACAATCAAATGAGCCATCTTCGCGAGCAATAAAACCATCAACGGTGCAAGCAACGTAATATATTAGTTTTCTCATATTTAACGTTTTTTAAGAAGTTTTGGGAATCACCAAGGCTGAAACCATCCTAGCAGTAGCGCTTTTCAAGTGCGCGATCGCCCGCATCCCTACAGTCGATCGTCGGAAAGGGCGATCGGTACTCCGAAAGAAGATAAGCTGATGTCAACTAAATATGACTGCTGAAAATGGCCGACAAAGAAGAGACTGCTGTGATTAAAGTCACAGTTCCCAAGAGTTTGCACGAAAAACTGAGAAAAATCTCCCAGCAGACAGGAGTTCCTATGTCCACTCTGCTAGTCATGGCGGCCGTCAAGGAATACAACCTCGTGGATGAACCAGAGTCTAAGTAACTCTTAGTATACTGTTAGTACCCTTTAAAGGTACTATACGGTATCAAAAGGATATAAGCTGATGTCAACTAAATATGATTGCTGAAAATGGCCGAACAAGATGAAGCTTCCAAAACCATAAAAGTCACAATGCCCAACCGAATCCATCAAAAGCTGAAGAAGCTGTCTGACGAGTCAGGAATATCCATGTCTAAACTGATGCTCCTGGCAACTATCAAGGAATATAAGCTCATTGATGATAAAGATACCACCGAATAGCCCCATTTAGTACCCAGTCTTACCCCATTATGCTATCCTTTAGGGAAATAGTCAACCCTGGAGGTGTACTTATGACTCAAGATCAACTCGAAGCCCTTGTCGATGAACTCGGCTTAGTGGCTGTCGTTAGCCTGCTGGCAACTATTTGCCACAACAAAGCCCGACAAACCTTGTGCCTGAAGGGACAAGGCGCTACTCCTTATACAGCTTGGAACAGCAATGGCTTCTTGCTGAAGCAGTTGATGACCAGACTGCGGCCGATCGGCAGTTGCGATCGGGATGTCAACCTCAACAGCAACTGATGTTCAACCCGTGCAAGTCCGCAAAGCATTGATTTTAGTCGGTTAACAGCCGAGTATGTATGCTTTAACTGTTAGGGCACGGGTTGAAACCCTCGGTTTTGAATCACGAATGGAGAGGACGGGACTCGAACCCGCATCGATCGACAGCAGCTTTCAGGAAACGCGCTTCCTTACTGCCCGCAAGCAGACGGGAACTGCCCCCATCTCGGACTGTTAATTCCTTTCAGTGCATCTGCAACCCGCTGCCAGTTTGCGTTTTCAGGGAACGTCGCGAAGCAACTTTTTACCCTACTCAACAAACGCGATCGTCTTTTTGAGAGCCGCTTTTCCAAAATTTTTACGGTGCCATTCCACTTAGGCGACCTCCCCACAATTTTGCTCAGTATATGATAGCAAATGTCGTAAAAAATTGACCATGATTCTCCCTTATTTATATATAAAATCATAAGCAATCCACCGAGGAGGTACTGCCCCTCCTATCGCCGCGTTATCAGCACGGTGTCTCGCTTTTCGACTTCCGGTGGGTTAAAAGGAAGATGAAGGAATCGAACCCTTACAGTTACCTGTACCCCAGTTTTCAAGACTGGTTGCCAACCATTTAGCGGCATCTTCCTTATTAATCATGCTATGATTGAGTCTAAAGTTAATCTACCAGTTTACTTAACTCTCATTGGATATCGATAGGAGTCGAACTACAATTTCGGTAATGGCAAATTAGCTGCTTTCGTTTTGGCATTGCATACCTGTATGATTGCGACTCTGTTTGGCCCAGTAACCCCTAGTAGGTTTCTCAATGTCATAAGCTTTACACCATTTCTCCACTGCTTTGTCACTCACACCAAAATCTATAGCTATATGAGTAGTTGGTTTTTCCCAGACTAGCTTTTGCAAATCCTCTTTAGAAGGACGCTCAACTTTTCTGGAGTTAATTCTTGGAGAGCCACATTTCTTCCTTTTTACTTTTATTTCTTTTTTCCCATTGGCACAATCATTCTGTAGTTTAGACTAAAAAATAGTCGCAGCTAAAAGTAGCTGGCTTTGAAGAGCAGGCAAGCTGTTACTCAAAAACT